>NZ_JAMPPE010000002.1:0-259953 GCF_028480905.1 Providencia sp. PROV156
GTTTTTATCTTGTTCGTGTTTTTTTTAGCCAAAAACATATTTATAAGTTAAATTAGGTCTATATGTTGACTATTTAAGCAGCAATCACACATCTACTCACGTAATATATGCATCTAAGAATTATGCTTTGAGATGAATTATGGAATTAAGTAAGCAACAAACAGCCTCACAAAAAAATCGCTCTTATATTATTGCAGAAAATCTTGGCCAGTTGATTTTAACCAGCGCCTATTTACCTGATTCCATTTTACCCAGCGAATTAGAATTATCAGAACAATTCCAAGCAAGTCGAACAGCAATAAGAGAAGCAATAAAAATATTAGCTGCAAAAGGTATGGTATTAGCTCGCCCCAAAATAGGTACCCGGGTTATGCCTCCCTCAAATTGGAATTTTTTAGACCAAGATCTTTTAACATGGTGGTCCAATATCGAAGAGCAATCTGTCGTGATGGAACACTTTAAAATGGTTCGACTAGCGATAGAACCTCAAGCTTGTTATCTTGCAGCTATACATGCAACAAAAGAACAAAAGCAATCATTACAACTGTTAGCAAGTGAAATGCAATTACTAGCCAAAGAATTTGACAGGGCGCATTGGGTGAAAGTTGATTATCATTTCCATTTAACTATTTACAAAGCTTGTGCCAATCCTTTCTTAATTTCTTTTGCTAATTTATTCCGTTCTATTTATCTGCGTTACTTTGATGTCATTACTAATAATGAGGTTATAGAGGTCGAAATTCATCAACAACTTGCCAATGCAATTATTCATGGTAAAAGTACAGTAGCACTCGACCTTTGCTATAACTTACTAACGATTACCCAAAAGCAAGACTAACAAAACAATATTCCATTAAAGCTTTCATTTATTTGTATAGGTAACTGATGTTCAAAACAGCGAAAAATATGTCTGGCCTTCCATGGATTGCGGCAATGGCCTTTTTCATGCAAGCGCTTGATGCCACAATTTTGAATACGGCTTTACCTGATATTGCAAGAAGCCTCGATCACTCGCCGCTTGCGATGCAATCAGCCGTAGTCAGTTATACGCTTACTGTTGCTCTATTGATTCCTGTTAGCGGCTGGTTTGCAGATAGATTTGGTACAAGACGTATATTTATTTTAGCGGTTTCTTTATTTTCTCTTGGTTCATTACTTTGTGCCCTTTCGCCTTCCTTAAATTTCTTAGTGACCTCTAGGGTTATTCAAGGAATTGGTGGGGCAATGATGATGCCAGTCGCCCGCTTAGCCTTAATAAGGGCTTACCCTCGAAGTGAGTTATTACCTATCTTAAATTTCGTCACCATCCCTGGTTTAGTAGGGCCAATATTGGGGCCTCTATTAGGTGGTATCTTAGTAACCTATGCAACTTGGCATTGGATATTTATTATTAATATTCCTATTGGTGTTTTAGGTATTTTTTATGCCTTAAAACATATGCCTGACTTTAAAATGCCAAAACGTAAATTTGATACTTTAGGGTTCTTATTGTTTGGTTCCGGCTTAGTCATGCTATCTGTCAGCTTAGACTTATTCAGTGATAAATCTCTTTCAACATCGATTCCAGTCACTATTGTCTTAGTCGGCTTTCTCTTCTTATTTGTTTATATTTTCCATGCAAGACGCACTAAGCACGCAATAATCCCATTGAATTTATTTAAAACGCGTACATTTTCTATTGGGATCAGCGGTAATATCGCGACACGCTTAGGAACAGGCAGTATTCCATTTTTAATGCCATTAATGTTGCAGGTGGGTTTTGGTTACGAAGCCGTTGTGGCAGGAATGATGATGGCACCACTAGCAATAGGGTCAATCACTGCTAAATCGGGAGTTACTCGGGTCCTAACTAAGTATGGCTACCGTAATACATTATTTGTTATCACCATTATTATTGGATTAATGATCGCACAGTTTTCCTTACAATCACCAAGTATGTCGATTTACCTGTTAATCGTACCTTTATTCATTTTAGGAATGGTGATGTCAGTGCAGTTCACCGCAATGAATACTATTTGCTTGGCTGATTTAACAGACAATAATGCGAGTGCGGGAAATAGTATGTTAGCGGTGACTCAGCAACTATCGATAAGCTTCGGTATTGCAGTCAGTGCTGCAATCTTAAACTTCTATGGTGGACAACCTAATAGCAATACGGTCGATAATTTTCACTACACTTTTATTACCGTTGGTGTCATTACGCTTATCTCAGCTTTTGTCTTCTTATTATTAAGTAAGACAGATGGTGATAATTTAATAAAAAACAAAACCAAAAAAGCGAAGAATTAATATTTTTTAACCGATTGGCGCTCAATTAGCTCAGGGGTAAGAACCAAAACGCTCGCCTTTGCCTCTGGGTTATCCATACGATAAATAAGTTGGTCAACAGCCTGTTGGCCTAACTTATCTTTTGGCTGATGAATTGTTGTTAGTGGTGGGATCATATAAGGTGAAAGATCGATATCATCATAACCAATAATTGAAATATCATCAGGTACTTTCAAGCCCTTTTGGTATATCGCTTGATAAGCTCCCACCGCCATCGCATCATTACCGGCAAAAATAGCCTCGGGAGGGACAGGTAAGCTAAGCAGTTTATTCATAGACTCAAACCCACCAGCAAATTCAAAATCACTGAAAATGATATAATCATCATAAATATTAATGCCGCCATCTGTCATGGCTTGAATAAAACCTTGATGGCGTGCCCTTGCTGGTGATTTGTCTTGTGGTCCTGCAATACATGCAATACGGGTAAAACCAGATTCAATAAGGTAACGAGTGGCTATTTCCCCACCAAGAAAAGAGTTATCTTGAATGATATCGCCATCTGATTCGAATGGTGACCAGTCCATCATAACCGTTGGCACAGCGGGGTAACGAGCCAAAACATTTTTTGATGGCCCTTGAACTTCTGTGCACATAATCAATAGCCCATCAACACGCTTTTGTAGCAACGTTTCTAAACTATGATTCATCCGCTGAAGGTCACCTTCAGTGTTGCACAAAATCAAACTATAACCGCGTTCGTAACAACTCCGCTCTACCCCCCGCACTACTTCTGCGTAGAATGGGTTATTACTTGTTGTCAGTAACATCCCAATCGTATTAGTACGATTCATTTTTAAACTACGCGCTAACGCAGAAGGGGTATAGTTTAACTCTTCAATCGCATTTTTAACGCGAGTGGTAATGCTCTCGCTGACATAGCGATTTTGATTAATAACGTGAGAGACGGTGGATGTCGACACCCCCGCAAGGCGTGCCACATCTTTCATTGTTGCCACAAGTTAATCCTGTTGAGTCAAAAACTGGTCAATTTCTTTACGCCATGGAACAGACGGTTGAGCTCCTGGGCGAGTCACAGCTATCGCCGCCGCCGCATGAGCAAAAATAATCGCTTCTTCGTCAGCCTTACCTTCAAGCAGTGCAGTAACGTAAGCCCCATTGAATGTATCACCTGCGGCAATAGTATCCACTGCTTTTACGCGAAATGCAGAAATTATTTTACCTTCTGCACCTTTTTCACTATACCAAACACCTCGAGAACCAAGTGTTATCATCACTTTACTAATACCTTTTTGATGTAAGGCTTCAGCTGCATCCTGAGCACCTTGATTATCATTAACCGCAATACCTGTTAAGTGTTCAGCTTCTGTTTCATTTGGTGTGATGATATCAACTAATGATAATAATGAATCAGGTAATGATTGAGCAGGTGCAGGGTTCAAAATGACTTTCGTATTGTTTTTCTTAGCTATTTCAGCGGCCATTTGTACTGTTTCAATGGGGGATTCCAGTTGCATCAATACCGCATCCGCTTCCACAATTTTTTGCTGATAATGAGCTAACCTTGCCTTGGTTAGTTGCGCATTTGCACCTGCATTGATGCCAATTGTATTTTCCCCTTGTTGATTCACATAAATGAGGGCGACACCTGTCGTTTCACCTTCAATTGCATCAATACATTCAGTTTTAATATTATCGAGAGATAACTGTTTTTTTATACTCACACCAATATCGTCATCACCAACACAAGCAATAAACGTTATGTCAGCACCACTGCGACCTGCTGCAACAGCTTGGTTGGCGCCTTTCCCGCCAAATGCAACTTGGTAATGATCGCCTCTAACGGTTTCACCCGGCTGAGGGAAATGCTTAACATTTAATATATGATCCGCATTGATACTACCGAGAACCACCAGTTTTGCTGTACCCATAACGTTTATTTCCTTTTTTGATGACCCAATGAATTGCAAACTAAAATAAACCGCCGCAGTATGCCGCGGCGGTTTTTATCTTATTGTTTTACCACTAATTCTAATTCAACCGGAACCGTTGAATCCACTTTTTCGCCTTTTAAGACTTTATCTGCAATCTGAACACCAACAATCCCAATTTGGTCTGGGCGCTGTGCAATAGTTGCACCTAATTTTCCACCTTCAACAGCTTTGATACCATCATTTGTTCCATCAAAACCGACAACCAGAACATCAGTACGGCCTGCGGTTTGTAAAGCTCTTAATGCCCCTAATGCCATTTCATCATTTTGAGCAAATACCGCTTGAACAGCGGGATGTGCCGTTAACAAGTTTTGCATTACGTTCAAGCCTTTTGTTCTATCGAAATCAGCAGGTTGGCTCGCCAGTAAATTGAATTTGTGCTCTTTTGCTCCAGTACTAAAACCTTCACCGCGCTCACGCGCTGCTGATGTACCTGAAATACCTTCTAATTGAATCACTTTCGCTTCATTGCCTGTTTTTTGTGCAATATAGTCGGCAGCCATTTTCCCGCCCATGCGGTTATCTGATGCCACATGGCTGACAACTTCACCTTTGTTAGCTGCTCTATCCAAAGTGATGACAGGTATATTTGCTTTATTAGCCATTAATATTGAGTTACCCACCGCATCTGAATCCGTTGGGTTAATTAACATTAATTTTGTACCACGAACGGTTAAATCTTGAACGTTGGCTAATTCTTTAGCTGGATTGTCTTGGGAATCTAAAACAATCAGCTCATAACCCAATTTATCCGCTTCTTTTTGTGCGCTATCTTTCATCGTCACAAAGAACGGGTTATTCAATGTAGAAATTACGAGTGCAATGCTATCTTTCGCCATCGCATTGACACTAACGGTTGCACTCAGTGCAACTGCAGATAATAACGTTGCTAGTTTGTTCAGTTTCATAATAATTTTCCTGTAGGGTTACTTTTTATTATCAACAAGTACAGCGAGTAAGATGACGACAGCTTTAACAATCATCTGGTAGTTTGACGAAATACCTAATAAGTTTAATCCATTGTTTAAGAAACCAAGGATAAGCGCACCAATCAATGTTCCGACGATACGCCCCTTACCACCAGCAAGGCTGGTACCACCAAGTACAACCGCAGCGATAGCATCAAGTTCATACCCATTACCTGCCATTGGCTGAGCTGATGATAAACGTGCAACTTCAATGACACTCGCCAATGCCGCTAGCAGTCCACATAAGGCATAAACCACTATTTTAATGCGGTCGACATTAATACCAGAAAGACGGGTAGCCGCTTCATTCCCACCAAGTGCGTAGATGTAACGACCAAGGCGAGTATGATGCAACATATACCACGCAGCAGCAAAAACGATGATCATTAACCAGACTGGAGTTGGAATACCAAATGGACGGCCAATACCAAACCAACCGAATAAATCTGCGTTATCACTAAATCCTGTATTGATAGGGCTGCCGTCTGTGTAAACTCGTGTCACACCACGCAGTAGTAGCATCATGACTAAAGTCGCAATGAAAGCTTGGACTTTTCCTTTTGCAACAATCACTCCTGTACATGCACCGATAGCAGCACCAAGTGCTAGTGCTCCCGCAACAGCCACTAATGCGTTAACTTCCGCTCCAACCATTGAGGCCGCAACCGCTCCCGTTAAGGCCAATAAGGACCCAACAGAAAGGTCGATTCCTGACGTTAAGATAACTAATGTCATCCCAACCGCCATAATGGCGTTGACGGAGGTTTGTTGTAAGATATTGAATAGGTTATTAACCGTAAAAAAATTCGGGCTTAATGTTGATACGATTGCAATCAAAACTAATAGTGCGATTAATGATTTTTGCTCCATCAGCCATGCTTTGCTGAACCAGCGTTTTGATGATGCGGTAGTTGAACTCATACTGATAACTCCTGAACTGAGCCATAATTTTTACCCACTGCGGCAGCCATTAAGGCTTCCTGAGTCGCGTCTTTGGCTGAAAATTCGCCGCTAATATGACCTTCGTGCATCACCAAAATGCGGTCACTCATTCCTATTACTTCAGGCATTTCTGAAGAAACTAAAATGATACTCAGCCCTTCTTTTTTAAACTGGTTAATTAGTTGATAGATTTCTTTTTTAGCACCAACGTCTACACCACGAGTTGGCTCATCGAGGATCAGTACTTTTGGTCTTGTCATCAAACCGCGCGCAATGGCCACTTTTTGCTGGTTTCCACCAGAAAGATTACCAATTATTTGGTCCATAGACGGGGTTTTAATATTGAATAATCGTATGAAATCGCTAACGGTTTGCTGCTCTTCACCATGCTTGAGGCTTCCCCCCGCACGACTGAAATAACGTAATGCCGTCAATGACATATTTTCTTTCACTGACATGCCTAATACTAATCCATCACGTTTACGGTCTTCTGAAATATAAACAATGCCACTGTTTAAGCCATCTTGTGGTGTTTTCAGTGTTACGGGTTTGCCTTCCAGTTTTATCGTGCCTGATTTTTTTGTCGCCGCGCCGTAGATGATTTTCATCAACTCTGTACGCCCCGCGCCCATCAAACCAGATACACCTAAAATTTCCCCACTCTTCAGGGTGAAATTGGCATTTGTTACACCTGGTCCAGATACATCTTCAAGCTGCAGCCTAATTTTTCCAGTTTCTACCTCAACCCTTGGATATTGGTCTTCAAGTTTACGACCAACCATCATTTCAATGAGTTTTTCTTCTTCTAATTCACTCACGGGTTTCTCACCAATAAACTGGCCATCGCGAAACACCGTTACATCGTCGCAAATTTCAAAAATTTCTTTTAAACGATGAGAAATATAAACAATGCCACAGCCTTGAGCTTTTAAGTCTTCGATAACTCTAAATAAGGATTCTGTTTCCGTGTCCGTTAGCGCATCAGTGGGTTCATCCATGATAATCACTTGTGATTGGAAGCTCAGGACTTTGGCGATTTCGACCATTTGTTGTTCGCCGATAGAAAGCTCTGCAATAGTTTGATGGCTATCATAATCAAGGTTAAGCCGTTTAAGCAGTTTGTCAGATTCACTGAACATTTTTTTCCAGTTAATTTTGCCAAATGCATTAACATATTCTCGGCCTAAAAAAATATTTTCAGCGATGGTTAATTCAGGGATCAGGTTGAGTTCTTGGTGGATAATCCCAATACCCGCCTCTTGGGAACTTTTGGGCCCATTGAACGCCACTTCTTTGCCTAAATAGCGGATTTGCCCGGCATCTTTTTTATAAATACCTGTCAGCACTTTCATCATGGTTGATTTGCCAGCCCCATTTTCCCCCACCAGCGCCATGACTTTCCCTGGATAGACATTCAATGTCGCACCACTGAGGGCTTTTACCCCTGGAAATGATTTATCAATCCCGATAAGTTCTAATAAAGGTTGCATAGTCACCTCAGAAAGTCACACCAGAACAAAGAATAACGTTAGCGAACGGTGAACATTCCCCTGTTCGGATCACCGCTTTACTGTCATGAGTCAGTTGTTTAAAACGTTCATGACTGCAATAAATAATTTCAATCGTATTGTTTTGAGTGACTTCTAACTGTTGTAAGTGAGCCAAAATAGCAGCTTCCATTTGTGGGTTAATGGTGCTGATTTCCTCTGCTAGAATGACTTTTTCAACTTGCATCTCTTGGGTGATGACACTTAAAACTGACATGAAATCTGGTAAGCCTTGCGTAATGGCTAAATCAATACGTTCCGTTCCTTGATAAATGGGTAAACCTGCATCAGCAAGCGTTATTTGGTCTGTATGACCTAATCTTGCGATTACAGAGGTAACGTTGGCATTAAGTAAAACACCCTTTTTCATTTTTCACCGCCATTCCAGTAAGCGAAACGTTTCGCTCATGTAATAATAGTAAAGATAAGTAACAACTCAATATTGATGATTAATATTTGTGATCAATATCGAAACGTTTCGTTCGTGTTGAGAAAGTTTAAAAACAATAACTTATTGAATCACTTATAGCTGAATCGTTTTTTCTGATTTCTTGGGGCATATCAAAGAAAAATGGAAAAATAGGTCGCAGTATGTAATAAAAGAAATTGATAGTTTTAATATCAACGCTTCTATAATAAAAGGAATGAATATGCAGCTTGCTGAACGAATAGCCCAATTAAGCAATTACCTTGAAAGCGGTTTATATGAACGCCAGCAAGCTATTCGTTTGTGCTTATTAGCCACATTAAGCGGTGAAAGCGTATTTCTATTAGGCCCTCCAGGTATTGCCAAAAGCTTAATTGCACGAAGAATGAAATATGCTTTTCGTCACGCAAACGCTTTTGAATACTTAATGACGCGATTTTCAACACCGGAAGAAATCTTTGGTCCTCTTTCAATACAGGCGCTAAAAGATGAAGGACGATATGAACGTTTAACCAAAGGTTATTTACCAGACGCTGAAGTCGTATTTCTTGATGAAATATGGAAAGCGGGCCCAGCCATTTTAAATACCTTATTAACGGCGGTTAATGAGCGCAAGTTCCGTAATGGTGATGAAGAAAAATCCATCCCTATGCGATTATTAGTAACTGCATCAAATGAATTACCCGATGCTGATAATAGCCTCGAGGCGCTATTCGACAGAATGCTAGTACGTATTTGGCTGGATAAAGTGCAAGAGAAACAAAATTTTCGCGCACTGTTAACAGGAAAATCATCGCTGAATGAATCTCAAATGCCAGAGCATTTAAAAATCAGTGATGAAGAGTACCAACAGTGGCAACAAGAAATTCCTAAAATTACGCTACCCGATCACTGTTTTGAACTTATTTACCAATTACGCCAGCAGTTAGATGCTACAGATAAACAACTTTATGTTTCCGATAGGCGCTGGAAAAAAGCAGTTTACCTATTACAAGCAAGTGCTTTCTTTAATGGTCGCAACAGCGTATCTCCTCTAGATCTTGTGTTATTAAAGGATTGTCTGTGGCATGACATGCAATCGATGAATACTTTACCGCAACTATTGCAGTCATTATTACAAGAAGATGGCTGGCAACAGAGAAAGTTAACTCGCGAAATAGAGCAAATTTATCAGCAATGGATGTCATCGACCCAAGACCAAAACAACCAAGATGCATTTAAAGTCAATAAAAACAATGCGATGTTTGCTCGTAAAGCGTCTTACGTATTGCCCGAAAATATCAGTGACGGTCGAATTACCCTGTTTTTACATCGTCCACTTCAACTGCATAATATGAAAGTTACCTTTGTAACAACTGATAAAAAGTCACTAATAACCTTCTTAAATAAAGGAACGACACTGTCCGCTCATCTAAATGGGATTGGTTTTGCGCAAGACATTGCTGCTGAGGTAAATAATTTAAACCAGATACAGTTATTAGATGTAAGTCATCAATCATCTACTTTATATATTCAAGATAAAACCTCGTCACTTGCGCCAAATACAAATAACCAAGAGTGGCTAGACAAGCTAGATAAAATTCAAGGTGAGATTCAAGCCGCACGCTATCAGTTTGAAAAACAGCAGCCCAACTTATTTATTGAACCACACTGGCTTGCGGATATTGAACAAAGTTTTATAAAGCTCACTGAAAAGCTAAACCAATTACGTAACCAAATCACGGGTAAAGTGGCCGAATAGCGATGATGAGTTTAGCCACATTAGAAATGCTGCTTTCGGTTAATGAAGGCCAATTAATTGAAGAGATAATTATATCTTTGCTAGCAACTCCTCAATTAGCGGTATTTTTTGAAAAACATCCTCGATTAAAAAAAGCTTTACTCAAAGATTTATCGGGTTGGAAAAAGGATCTCAAACAGCGTATGCAAGATGCGCTTGTTCCCGCACAACTTTCAGAAGAATTTGAACTTTATCGTCAGTCCCTTGGGATTTCGACAGATGCCTTTTTTATCCGATTACCTAATGTCATCGCAAAACTTCACCAACTGGATTCCCCTTTTTACCGTGAGGCATATCAGCTACAGAGTGGGAAAATAGAGAACCGCAGTGCAAGACAATCATTATTTGTTCAAAGATGGCGTATTAGCTTAATTTTACAAGTTACAACACTACATAAAGAGCTACTAGAACAGGAAAAAGAACAATTATTGGCAGAATTACAACGCCGACTGGCTCTAAGTGGTAATTTAGAAGATATTCTTGGCGAAAATGATCGTGCTGCTGGCCGGCTGTGGGATTTAACCAAAGGTGTGAACATGACTTCCGCTTATAATGACCAATTATTAAGCCGATACAGTGAATTTTTACGTCAGCAGCCTGAATTAGAAAAAATAGCCCAATTATTAGGCCGTAGCCAATCCGCTCAATCCATTCCTGATGATAGTGTTTTTCTTGAACCAATGACTATCATGGAAAAAGTGCCTGAAACGGTTCCTGAGCAAGTTAATGGCTTAAATCAAAGTGATGATATTTTACGGTTATTGCCTGCAGAACTCGCTATGTTAGGCCTTGAAGATATTGAATTTGAGTTCTATCGAAAATTACTCGAAAAACAGCTTCTAACTTATCGGTTACAAGGAGATAGCTGGCAAGAAAGAAAAGTTCTGCGCCCTATTACCCACCACCATAATGAAGAACAGCCAAGAGGACCATTTGTTGTATGTATTGATACATCGGGTTCGATGGGCGGTTTAAATGAACGCTGCGCCAAAGCATTTTGCCTCGCGCTAATGAAAATTGCGCTGGCGGATAATCGCTCATGCCATGTGATGTTATTTTCCACAGAAATTGTGCATTACGATTTACTTTCTATTGATGGCTTAGAGCAATGTATTCGTTTTTTACATCAAACATTTAAAGGTGGGACTGACCTTGCGGCTTGTTTGCAAGAAACCGCAATAAAATTGGAATCAAAACAGTGGATTGATGCAGATGCCGTGGTGATTTCTGATTTTGTTGCTCAGCGTTTACCGGATGAGTTAATTCAGAAAATAAAGATTATGCAGAAGAAAGGTAAATACCGCTTCCATGCGGTATCTGTATCAAATTATGGGAAACCCAGTATCATGAAGATCTTTGACCATATTTGGCGTTTTGATACTGGGTTAAAAAGCAGGCTGTTACGCCGCTTTAGCCGCTAATTACAGCATACCTTCAACGGATTCTTGCATTTCAGCACCCCATACACCACATTGCACTTGGCCAATGTGTTGACGTTGAAGAAGTAGCATAACTAAGCGAGACTGGCCAATACCACCACCGATAGTTTGTGGCATTTCACCTTTCACTAACGCTTGGTGCCACTCTAATTCCATACGTTTTTCATCGCCAGTTAAACTTAATTGACGAGTTAAACACTCAGGACTTACGCGAATTCCCATTGAAGAAAGCTCAAATGCGTCCTGTAAAACAGGGTTCCACACAATGATGTCGCCGTTCAAACCACAAAAACCGTCTTCATTTTTTGTTGTCCAGTCATCGTAGTCTGGCGCACGAACATCATGTGATTCACCGCTAGATAGCTTACCACCGATACCAATTAAGAATACTGCGCCTAATTCTTTTGCGATTGCGCGTTCACGCCCTTTCGCATCTAAATCAGGGTAGCGCTGTAACAACTCTTCACTGTGAATAAAGTGGATTTGGTCAGGCAGGAACGGTGCCAACCCAAATTCTTTACTTACGGCAGCTTCTGTTTCTTTTATTGCCTTATAGATTTTACCCACTGTCTGCTTCAGATAAGGAAGTGTACGTTCCTCATCTGCCATCACTTTTTCCCAATCCCACTGATCAACATAAACGGAGTGGATTGGGGTTAAGCGATCTTCGTCCGGACGCAACGCTTTCATATGAGTGTATAAACCTTGGCCTTTACTAAAACCGAAACGCCCTAAGGTTTTACGTTTCCATTTAGCCAAAGAATGAACCACTTCAAAGGTTGCACCTGGAATTGATTTCACTTTCACTTGAACGGCTTTTTCGCTGCCAGATAAGTTGTCTTGAGTACCATCCCCTAAGCGGCTTAGGATTGGCCCTTGAACTTCAATTAACCCTAATTCTTTTTCAAGTAAACGTGAGAAATATGATTTCACAAAACTAATTTGTTGCTGATGTTCAATAAATGACTTGTCCATAATTTATTCCCATAATTTGTTAGCTGTATTAGCTGATGTATAGATTAAGCAACAAAATGAGGTATAAATTCAATATCCATCATTAAAAAAAGCCTTTACTGTTTATTTTGAATAAAAAAACAGGTATAAAAATGAATAATCGTTAAAATAGAGGTGAAATAATGCCGGAAAATTATCAAATCGATAATCTCGATCGTGACATACTTCACGAATTAATGGCAAATGCACGCATACCGTATGCTGAATTAGCCAAAAAATTCGCTGTTAGCCCCGGGACAATTCATGTCCGTGTCGAAAAAATGAAACAAGCAGGAATTATTAAAGGCACACGTATTGATATAAACCCAAAACAATTAGGGTTCGACGTTTGTTGCTTTATTGGCATTATTTTAAAAAGTGCAAAAGATTACCCAACCGCACTAAAAAAATTAGATGCCTTAGAAGAAGTTGTCGAGGTGTACTACACAACAGGGCAATACAGCATTTTTATTAAAGTAATGTGCCGTTCTATCGATTCTTTACAAGACGTACTTATCAACAAAATTCAAACTATTGATGAGATACAATCCACAGAAACACTGATCTCCTTACAAAACCCGATCTTACGAACAATCAATCCGTAGAAAAAAAATGATATAACCACATTATCCACAGGTAGATCCCAGCTCATTCACAGCGTACAATAGCGCCCTATTATTGTGAAAGAGAATCACCATGACAAAAGTAACCTTAATAAGTGGCAGTACAATGGGCAGTGCGGAGTATGTTGCCGAGCACATGGCTGAGATTTTAGAAGAACTCGGTCATGAAACCGAAATTCAACATGGCCCGGAGCTTGATGACTTAACACTTGAAGGCATATGGCTGGTGGTGAGCTCAACACATGGTGCAGGTGATCTCCCTGAAAATATTCAACCTCTTTTTGATTCAATAGAAGAAAGTGCTCCTGATCTAAGCCAAGTTCAATTTGGCTCGGTAGGGATCGGTAGCTCTGAATATGACACTTTTTGTGGTGCGATCCATAAAATAGATGACTTGTTAACCAAGCAAGGGGCTAAAAGGATCGGTGAATGTTTGGAAATTGATGTCCAACAACACGAAATACCCGAAGATCCCGCTGGGGAATGGGTTAAAATTTGGGCAAACGAACTCTAATTTGATTAAAATAACAGCAATCAACTGTGGATAACTCAGGGAAGATCCCGGTATTAACCCGTAGTTATCCAGAGTATAAGTTTTAGGTTCCCCATGCCCTGTGCATAAGTACCCTTTTTGATCCCAGCTTATACGCAAATGGATCACGGATCATTCACAGTATATGATCCTTTACACTTTTATGATCTTTAAAGTGAAAATCCACTTATCCACAGAAACGAGTGATCCTAATAAAAGATCTAATAAAGAGATCTTTAAATAAAAAGATCTTTATATTATATAGGGGAGAAACCTAAAGCTTGGTCTCTTCCTCAAACTTGAGTAGAATTCTCTCCTCAAATGCACAATCCGCATTTTCTAACGTTTAAGGTCCACACATGTTTTATCCAGAGCAATTTGACGTCATCGTAATTGGTGGTGGTCATGCCGGTACTGAAGCAGCAATGGCAGCTGCACGTATGGGGCGTCAAACCCTATTACTGACTCACAATATTGATACATTGGGCCAGATGTCTTGCAACCCAGCCATCGGTGGGATCGGTAAGGGGCATCTGGTTAGAGAAATTGATGCCCTTGGTGGTCTAATGGCCACAGCAACAGACAAAGCAGGTATTCAATTTAGAACATTAAATGCCAGCAAAGGGCCTGCAGTTCGTGCAACCCGAGCACAAGCTGACCGTGTTCTTTATCGCCAAGCTGTTAGAATGGCTTTAGAAAATCAGCCAAATTTGATGATTTTTCAACAACCTGTAGAAGACTTAATTGTTGAAAACAATCGAGTTACAGGGGCTATTACTCGCATGGGCTTAAAATTTAAAGCCAAAGCTGTAGTATTAACCGTTGGTACTTTCCTTGATGGCAAAATTCATATAGGTTTAGAAAATTACAGTGGTGGTCGTGCAGGTGATCCCCCTTCAATTTCACTTTCTCAACGTTTGAGAGAATTGCCTTTACGTGTTAATCGTTTAAAAACAGGAACGCCACCACGTATTGATGCAAGAACTATTGATTTCAGTCAGTTAGCTCAACAGCTAGGTGATGATCCAATGCCGGTATTTTCATTTTTAGGTTCACAAGATCAACATCCACAACAAATGCCTTGTTACATCACCTATACCAATGAAAAAACCCATGAAGTGATCAGAAATAACTTGGATCGTAGCCCTATGTATGCAGGGGTTATTGAAGGGATCGGCCCACGTTATTGCCCTTCGATCGAAGATAAAGTTATGCGTTTTGCCGATAAAGACTCACATCAGATCTTCTTAGAGCCAGAAGGCTTAACAAGCAATGAAATTTACCCTAACGGGATATCCACCAGCTTACCATTTGATGTTCAAATGCAAATTGTTCATTCCATGAAAGGAATGGAAAATGCAAGGATCATCCGCCCTGGTTATGCTATTGAATATGATTTCTTTGACCCTAGAGATCTAAAACAAACGCTTGAAAGTAAATTTATTGATGGCTTATTTTTTGCTGGCCAAATTAACGGTACAACAGGTTATGAAGAAGCAGGGGCTCAAGGACTACTAGCCGGCCTTAATGCTGCACAACATGCCTTTGGTTTAGAAGGTTGGTTCCCTCGTCGTGACCAAGCTTATATTGGTGTTCTCGTTGACGACCTTTGTACTTTAGGGACAAAAGAACCTTACCGTATGTTTACCTCACGTGCTGAATACCGTTTGATGCTTCGTGAAGACAATGCAGATTTACGTCTAACAGAAAAAGGCCGAGAGTTAGGTTTAGTTGATGATGTTCGCTGGGCGCATTTTAATAACAAAGTCGAATTGATTGAAAAAGAGCGTCAGCGCTTAAAAGATATCTGGGTTCATCCTAAATCGGATAACCACACAGAAATAGATGGAATTTTAACCGTTCCATTATCTAAAGAAGCAAATGGGGAAGATTTACTCCGTCGCCCAGAAATGACGTATAAAATGTTAACTTCACTCAACCTTTTTGCACCGGGTATTGATGATCCTCAAGCTGCGGATCAAGTGGAAATCCAAGTTAAATACGAAGGGTATATTGCTCGTCAAAAAGAAGAAATTGAAAGACAACTGCGTAATGAAAATACCTTGTTGCCTGTTGACCTTGATTACAAACAAGTCAAAGGGTTGTCTAACGAAGTGATGGCGAAACTAAACGATCATAAACCAACATCTATTGGTCAAGCATCGCGAATTTCAGGGATCACGCCTGCTGCAATCTCTATTTTACTTGTTTGGCTGAAAAAACAAGGCATGCTACGCCGGAGCGCTTAACGTGGATTTATTATCAAAACTTAATCAATTGCTAGTAAAAACCGATATCGACTTAACGGAAAAGCAAAAACAGCAGTTAGTTGATTATGTTGGGTTATTAGCGAAATGGAATAAAGCCTATAACCTGACATCGGTACGTGACCCACAGCAGATGTTAATCCGCCATATCATGGATAGCATAGTGGTGAACGGTCAACTCAACGGAACAAAATTTATTGATGTAGGAACTGGTCCTGGTTTACCTGGTGTTCCTTTAGCAATTGTTCGACCTGATTCCCATTTTGTTTTATTGGACAGCTTAGGGAAGCGCATACGCTTTCTAAAACAGGTTCAACATGAGTTAGGGCTAACTAATATTGAACCTGTTCAATCACGTGTTGAAGAATATCGGATTGAAAATGGTTTTGATGGTGTGATTAGCCGCGCATTTGCTTCGCTGAATGATATGTTGAGTTGGTGCCATCATTTACCTTCATCTGAAGGGCGCTTTTATGCACTTAAAGGTGTCATTCGTGATGATGAAATGGTGCTACCAGAAGGTTTTGTGATTGAATCTATTACAGAGCTTGAAGTACCTGAACTTGATGAGCAGCGCCATTTAGTTAAAGTTTCTATAAAATAAAGTTGCTTTCTGTCAAAATATTTTGTCTTTTAGAGCGATAGTCGGTGTGTTAAAAAGCACCGGCTATTTTTATTTTTAGCTAAAGAATAAATACTTATATTTCACGTGTTATTTACATGGAAATAACGAATAAGTTTCAAAAATAAAGTGTTGATAGAAAAAATGCTGGCTAATTGGCAATTTTTACTTAATCGATTTAGCTAGGTAAATAGTTAACAGTGAAATATTTGATTTATCACGTTTAAATTTAACTTAAAAAACTAATTCTTTAATTGTTTGATTTACAGATTAAATCTATTTTTTGTTGTCAGTAAAGTTGAAAGAATAAATAAAGAGGATAAAGTCAAATGTGATATTTATCACATTAATGTGAATATATGCAGCAATTCATTAACTATTTATTAATTATTACAGCGACAATTCTGCGCCAACTCGAAAAAATTAAATATTTATTCACCTTTTCGCTACTTACTGATTGAATTCATTTCGCCTGCCCGTATAATTTGCACGTTTTTGTCTCTTGACACATTTACGCAAAGGCAGTTTTATACAACACTTAGCGTTTCTGAGGCTGAGAAGAGCTGGGAGTAAACAAAAAGTTATGTCTGTATCCCTTTATGACAACAAACACGCTGCAAAGCAGTTGTCTGTTCAGTTTATAACTTTAGTGATCCTCAGTGGGGCTTTCTGTGCAAATAGTATAGAATGGGGGGCCTCTGCTCTTGCTGGTGGGTTAGCATGCTGGTTACCAAATATCGTATTTATGCTGCTAGCACAATTTCAGAAAGCAAAAGGAGAGGATGAACCTGTCCGCATTGCCTGGTTCTTAGCATTAGGAGCAGGGCTAAAGGTTGTTACAACTATCGCTGTCTTAGTTGTTGCTTTCGGTGTGTTCAAAGCGTCATTAACACCACTGGGTTTGACCTATTTAGCGGTGCTAATTGTTCAGATTGTTGCACCAGCCGTTTTTAAACGGTAAGTATTTTTAAACTACAAAAGGGTAAGAGGCATCATGTCTGCATCAGGAGAAGTGATGACTACAGAGGATTACATAGGCCACCATCTGAAAAACCTTCAGTTGGACCTGAGTACCTTTAAGTTGGTCGATCCCCACGCTAGTCCAACATTTTGGACGTTGAACATTGACTCGCTTTTTTTCTCGGTAGTTCTCGGGGCTCTGTTCCTGTGGCTATTTAGAAGAGTTGCAGCCAATGCGACTAGTGGCGTACCCGGTAAGTTACAGACTGCAATAGAACTGATCATTGGTTTCGTTGATAACTCAGTCCGTGATATGTATCACGGCAAGAGCAAAGTTATTGCTCCTTTAGCATTAACTGTGTTCGTCTGGGTATTCTTAATGAACCTAATGGATTTACTCCCAATTGATTTCCTTCCGTATATTGCTGAGCATTATCTCGGGTTACCTGCATTACGTGCAGTACCAACCGCAGATGTTAGTGTCACATTATCGATGGCTATTGGTGTGTTTATCCTAATCCTCTTCTACAGCATCAAAATGAAAGGAATTGGCGGATTTACAAAAGAGCTCACAATGCAGCCTTTTAACCATCCTGTCTTCATTCCAGTCAACTTGATTCTTGAAGGGGTAAGCCTGCTGTCAAAACCTGTATCACTCGGTCTGCGACTGTTTGGTAACATGTATGCAGGTGAATTGATCTTTATTCTTATCGCGGCTCTGCTTCCGTGGTGGTCACAGTGGTTGTTAAGCCTACCTTGGGCTATCTTCCACATACTGATTATTACGCTACAAGCCTTTATTTTTATGGTTCTGACGGTTGTTTATCTGTCGATGGCATCTGAAGAACACTAATTTAATTTTATCAATAATTGTATTAACTGAAACAAACTGGAGACTGTCATGGAAAACCTGAGTATGGATCTGCTGTACATGGCTGCCGCTGTGATGATGGGCTTAGCGGCGATCGGTGCTGCGATCGGTATCGGCATCCTAGGTGGTAAATTTTTAGAAGGTGCTGCTCGTCAGCCAGATTTAATTCCTCTGCTGCGTACACAGTTCTTTATCGTAATGGGTCTAGTCGATGCTATTCCGATGATTGCTGTTGGTCTGGGCTTGTATGTAATGTTCGCTGTTGCCTAATTAACGTTACGGAACACTGTAAGAACATTAATTCACTAATGAATATGAGGTATTGTCTGTGAATCTAAATGCAACAATCCTCGGCCAGGCTATCGCGTTTGTCCTGTTTGTTTGGTTCTGTATGAAGTATGTATGGCCACCGATTATGGCGGCCATTGAAAAACGTCAAAAAGAAATTGCTGACGGTTTATCTTCCGCAGAACGTGCTAAAAAGAACCTGGAACTGGCGCAAACCGACGCAACCGACCGACTGAAAAAAGCGAAAGCTGAAGCACAAGTCATCATTGAACAAGCGAATAAACAGCGCGTTCAAATGATTGATGAAGCAAAAGCAGAAGCAGAAGCAGAACGTGCAAAAATCGTCGCGCAAGCGCAAGCTGAAATTGATGCTGAGCGCAAACGTGCACGTGAAGAGTTACGTAAACAGGTTGCGATGCTTGCTATCGCAGGTGCCGAGAAGATCATCGAACGTTCCGTGGATGAAGCTGCTAACAGCGACATCGTTGATAAACTAGTCGCTGAACTGTAAGGAGGGAGGGGCATGTCTGAAATTGCTACTGTAGCTCGCCCCTACGCCAAAGCAGCTTTTGACTTTGCTGTGGAAAACCAAGCTGTTGCTAAATGGCAGGAAATGCTAGCCTTCACCGCTGAGGTGACGCGCAATGAACAGGTTGGAGAGCTGCTTTCTGGTTCTATTGCACCAGAAACATTAGCTAAAACGTTTATCTCTGTTTGTGGAGATGAAATTGACGAGCATGTTCAGAATCTGATTCGTGTTATGGCAGATAACGGGCGTTTAACGACGCTACCAGAAGTGTTAACGCAATTTATCCAATTGCGCGATTCTCTGGAATCAACCATTGAAGTTGATGTAATTTCTGCTAACGAACTGAGTGAACAGCAGTCAGCTAAAATTTCTGCAGCGATGGAAAAACGTCTGTCACGCAAAGTTAAGCTGAATTGCAAAATTGATAAGTCTGTTATTGCTGGAGTGATCATTCGTGCTGGAGACCTCGTTATTGACGGGAGTATCCGCGGTCGCTTAGAGCGTTTAACTGACGTCTTGCAGTCTTAAGGGGACTGGAGCATATGCAACTGAATTCCACCGAAATCAGCGAACTGATCAAACAGCGTATTGCTCAGTTCGATGTTGTGAGTGAAGCTCACAATGAAGGTACGATTGTATCCGTTAATGACGGTATTATTCGTATTCACGGTTTAGCCGAAGTCATGCAGGGTGAAATGATCGCGCTGCCTGGCAACCGTTACGCTATCGCACTGAACTTAGAGCGTGACTCTGTGGGTGCGGTCGTTATGGGTCCTTATGCCGACTTGGCAGAAGGCATGAAAGTTAAATGTACTGGTCGTATTCTTGAAGTTCCAGTAGGCCGTGGCCTGCTAGGACGTGTTGTGAATACATTGGGTCAACCAATTGATGGTAAAGGTCCTGTTGATAACGATGGCTTCTCTCCTGTAGAAGTTATTGCTCCAGGTGTTATCGACCGTCAATCTGTTGATCAACCAGTTCAAACTGGTTATAAATCAGTCGATGCCATGATTCCAATCGGTCGTGGTCAGCGTGAGCTTGTTATCGGTGACCGTCAAACAGGTAAAACTGCTTTGGCTATCGATGCAATCATCAACCAACGCGACTCAGGCATCAAATGTGTGTACGTAGCTATCGGCCAGAAAGCGTCTACCGTTTCTAACGTAGTTCGTAAACTGGAAGAGCACGGCGCACTGCAAAATACTATCGTTGTTGTTGCTACAGCATCTGAATCAGCTGCTCTGCAATACTTAGCACCATATGCTGGTTGCGCGATGGGTGAATATTTCCGTGACCGCGGTGAAGATGCACTGATCGTATACGATGACCTGTCTAAACAGGCTGTGGCATACCGTCAAATCTCACTGTTGCTGCGTCGTCCACCAGGACGTGAAGCTTACCCAGGTGACGTTTTCTATCTGCACTCACGTTTACTTGAGCGTGCTGCTCGCGTTAACGCTGAATACGTAGAAAACTTTACTAAAGGTGAAGTTAAAGGCAAAACAGGTTCATTGACAGCTCTGCCTATCATTGAAACCCAAGCTGGTGACGTTTCTGCATTCGTACCAACAAACGTAATTTCGATTACAGATGGTCAGATCTTCCTGGAATCTAACCTGTTTAACTCTGGTATTCGTCCAGCGGTTAACCCAGGTATTTCAGTATCTCGTGTTGGTGGTGCTGCTCAGACTAAAATTATCAAGAAACTGTCTGGTGGTATCCGTACCGCACTTGCTCAGTATCGTGAACTGGCAGCGTTTGCTCAGTTTGCTTCCGACCTCGATGACGCGACTCGTAAACAGTTAAGTCATGGTCAGAAAGTAACTGAACTGCTGAAACAGAAACAGTATGCACCTATGTCAGTAGCAGAGCAGGCACTGTCTCTGTTCGCGGCAGAACGTGGGTTCTTGGATGATGTTGAGTTAGCGAAAATTGGTGCGTTTGAAGCTGCTTTAGTTTCTTTTGCACAGCGCGAGCATGCTGACCTTATGAACGAAATTGGCCCGGCTGGTAGCTATAACGATGATATCGAAGGCAAGTTGAAAAAACTGCTCGAATCATTTAAAGCAACTCAGTCCTGGTAATACTATTCGGCCCAGTTCTTAGGGCCGTCTGGTTAATAAGGAGAAGCAGAAATGGCCGGCGCAAAAGAGATACGTTCCAAGATCGGAAGTGTACAAAATACACAAAAGATCACTAAAGCGATGGAAATGGTCGCTGCGTCCAAAATGCGTAAAACGCAGGAACGCATGGCGGCCAGCCGTCCTTATGCAGAAACCATGCGCAGTGTGATTGGTCACCTAGCGTTAGGTAATCTGGAATATAAACATCCATATCTCGAAGAGCGTGAAGTTAAGCGTGTCGGGTATCTGGTTGTTTCAACAGACCGTGGTCTGTGTGGTGGCTTGAACATTAACTTGTTCAAAAAACTGTTAGCAGATATGAAGTTATGGTCTGAGAAAAACGTTCAGGTTGATTTGGCTTTAATCGGTTCTAAAGCGGTTTCATTTTTCGGTTCTGTGGGCGGCAATGTCGTGACTCAAGTTACCGGAATGGGGGATAACCCAACGCTTTCGGACTTGATTGGTCCAGTTAACACTATGCTACAAGCCTATGATGAAGGGCGTTTGGATAAACTGTATGTGGTGACGAATAAGTTCATCAATACAATGTCTCAGGAGCCAACTATTCTTCAATTGTTACCATTGCCTGCAAGTGATGATGAAACACTGAAGAAGAAGTCTTGGGATTACATTTACGAACCCGATCCTAAGGCGTTGCTGGATACCCTGCTACGTCGTTATATCGAGTCGCAGGTTTATCAGGGCGTCGTTGAAAACCTGGCTAGTGAGCAGGCCGCACGAATGGTAGCGATGAAAGCCGCTACTGATAATGGTGGAAACCTGATCAAAGAGTTACAGTTGGTTTACAACAAAGCTCGTCAGGCCAGCATTACTCAGGAGCTTACCGAAATCGTTTCGGGTGCTTCCGCGGTTTAACAGCTAGGTTTACGAATTACGTAGAGGATTCAAGATGGCTACTGGAAAGATTATCCAGGTAATCGGCGCCGTTGTGGACGTCGAGTTCCCTCAAGATGACGTACCAAAAGTGTACGACGCTCTTGAGGTTGTTAACGGTAAAGAAAAACTGGTGTTGGAAGTTCAGCAACAGTTAGGCGGTGGTGTTGTCCGTTGTATCGCAATGGGTACATCAGATGGCCTGAGCCGTGGTTTAGAAGTTGTAAACTTAGAGCACCCAATAGAAGTACCAGTAGGTAAAGCAACTTTAGGACGTATCATGAACGTTCTGGGTCAACCTATTGATATGAAAGGTGATATCGGCGAAGAAGAGCGCTGGTCAATTCACCGTGCTGCACCTAGCTATGAAGAATTAGCTAACTCAACAGAACTGCTGGAAACCGGTATCAAAGTAATGGACTTAATCTGTCCATTCGCGAAAGGTGGTAAAGTTGGTCTGTTCGGTGGTGCGGGTGTTGGTAAAACAGTAAACATGATGGAACTGATCCGTAACATCGCGATTGAGCACTCAGGTTACTCAGTATTCGCAGGTGTTGGTGAGCGTACTCGTGAAGGGAACGACTTCTATCATGAAATGACCGACTCAAACGTTTTGGATAAAGTATCACTGGTTTATGGCCAGATGAACGAGCCACCAGGAAACCGTCTGCGCGTTGCGTTGACTGGTCTGACTATGGCTGAAAAATTCCGTGACGAAGGTCGTGACGTACTGCTGTTCGTTGACAACATCTATCGTTATACACTGGCAGGTACTGAAGTATCAGCACTGTTAGGCCGTATGCCTTCAGCGGTAGGTTATCAGCCAACGCTGGCGGAAGAGATGGGTGTTCTGCAAGAACGTATTACCTCAACTCAAACAGGTTCTATCACTTCCGTTCAAGCGGTTTACGTTCCTGCGGATGACTTGACTGACCCATCACCAGCAACCACCTTTGCTCACTTAGACGCAACGGTAGTTCTGAGCCGTCAAATCGCATCACTGGGTATTTACCCTGCGGTTGACCCTCTGGATTCTACTAGCCGTCAACTTGACCCACTGGTTGTTGGTCAAGAGCACTATGATGTTGCTCGTGGCGTTCAGTCTATTCTGCAACGTTACCAAGAACTGAAAGATATCATTGCAATCCTGGGTATGGATGAACTGTCTGAAGAAGACAAACTGGTTGTTGCTCGTGCTCGTAAGATCCAGCGCTTCCTGTCTCAACCATTCTTCGTTGCTGAAGTATTTACCGGTTCACCAGGTAAGTTCGTTTCTCTGAAAGACACTATTCGTGGCTTCAGTGGGATCCTGAACGGTGATTACGACCACCTGCCAGAACAAGCGTTCTATATGGTTGGTACCATTGAAGAAGCTGTGGAAAAAGCTAAAAAGCTTTAATCCAGCTGACAGGAGGTTGATATGGTAGCTGCAATGACATACCACCTGACTGTAGTGAGTGCTGAAAAACAAATGTTTGAAGGCATGGTACAGAAAATTCAGGTGACAGGTAGTGAAGGTGAGCTGGGGATTTACCCGCAGCATACCCCGCTGCTGACTGCCATAAAACCGGGCATGGTACGTATTACCAAACAGTTTGGTGAAGAAGAGCTAATTTACCTCTCCGGCGGTATTTTAGAAGTACAACCAAATGGTGTTATCGTACTCGCTGATACAGCGATCCGTGGTAAAGATTTAGACGAAGCTCGTGCAGTGGAATCTAAACGCAAAGCGGAAGAACACGTCCGTAAAGCTCACGGCGATGTTGATTATGCTCAGGCATCAGCAGAACTTGCAAAAGCAATAGCGAAACTTCGAGTCATCGAGTTAACTAAAAAGCTAATGTAATGATAGCGGTATAGTAAAAAAAGCCAGTTGGTTAAGTCTAACTGGCTTTTTTATTTGAGCGAAATATGTAGTAATTTATAAAGGAAATAGGTTTACTTTCATCCCTAAGTTGGAGTTTCAGGAAAAATGACTGTGCAAAGAAAAAGTGTCGTGATTTTAGCTGCCGGTAAAGGCACACGGATGTATTCAGAGCTACCTAAAGTTTTGCATTTGCTTGCAGGCAAACCAATGGTTCAGCATGTTATAGATACAGCAAAATCCATTGGTGCATCAGATATTCATCTGGTATACGGACATGGCGGTGATTTACTGAAAGAAAAACTGGGTGAGCAAAACCTCAATTGGGTATTGCAGGCGGAGCAACTCGGTACGGGCCATGCGATGCAACAAGCTGCCCCTAGCTTCCAAGATGATGAAGATATTGTCATGCTCTATGGTGACGTGCCATTAATCGCTAAAGATACCTTGGACAGGCTGATTGAAGTCAAACCACAAGGCGGTATTGGTTTACTGACGGTTATCTTAGATAACCCAACAGGGTATGGCCGTATAATTCGTGAAAATAATGAAGTTGTCGGTATTATCGAGCAAAAAGATGCCAGTGAAGAGCAACGTAAAATCCAAGAAATCAATACAGGAATTATGGTTGCTAGTGGCAAAGATTTTAAACGTTGGTTGGCACAACTGAACAACGATAACGCACAAGGCGAATATTATATTACTGATATTATTGCATTAGCACATAAAGAAGGTAATAAAATTGCAACCGTTCATCCTAAACATTTAAGTGAGATGGAAGGCGTGAATAACCGCCTACAACTAGCTGCGTTAGAAAGAGTTTATCAGAAAGAACAAGCGGAAAAACTGTTATTAGCTGGCGTGATGTTGATTGACCCTGCACGTTTTGATCTGCGCGGAACGCTGACTCATGGGCGCGATATTATTATTGATACTAACGTGATTATTGAAGGTAATGTCACATTAGGGAATAACGTACATATTCAATCTGGCTGTATATTAAAAGACTGTGTGATTGGTGATAACTCGGTTATCAGCCCATATTCAGTGATAGAAAACTCTGAATTGTCAGCCGAATGTACAGTTGGCCCTTTTGCGCGTTTACGTCCAGGTGCTAAATTAGCAGCCAAAGCACACGTCGGTAATTTCGTCGAAATGAAAAATGCCTCTTTAGGTTTAGGTTCTAAAGCGGGTCATTTAAGTTACCTCGGGGATGCCCAAATTGGTGATAATGTGAATATTGGCGCAGGTACCATCACTTGTAATTATGATGGTGCCAATAAACATAAAACCATTATTGGTGATGATGTGTTTGTAGGGTCTGATACTCAGTTAGTTGCGCCAGTTTCTGTTGCCAAAGGTGCAACAATAGGCGCTGGCACGACGGTTACACGTGATGTGAATGAAGACGAACTTGTCGTTAGCCGTGTAAAACAAATGCATATTAAAAACTGGCAACGTCCAGTTAAGAAAAAATAAGTAAATATTGAGGAGAGGTAGCAATATCTTTCCTATTATAAATGCGAATTAATCGCGAAAATTAAAATAGCTACTCAAGGTAGCAATATAAAAATAATATCCCCATTTTCTACAAGGCTGGGGAGCAGTGAAAACTGTACAACAATTAGGTTGCGACAAATGAAGGTTTCTCAAGAAAGGAACCTTTTGTCTAGGAATCAAAAAAATATGTGTGGAATTGTAGGTGCTGTTGCACAACGTGATATTGCAGAAATTCTGTTAGAAGGTCTTCGTCGTCTTGAGTATCGTGGTTATGATTCAGCTGGTATGGCTGTCGTTGATCACGAAGGTCATTTGCAACGCTTACGTGAAGTCGGCAAAGTGCAAATGCTAGCTGAAGAAGCGGAGAAAAACCCAGTATCGGGTGGAACGGGGATTGCACATACCCGTTGGGCGACTCATGGTATTCCAAGTGAACGCAATGCTCATCCGCATACCTCTGGTTATATTGCAGTTGTTCATAACGGCATTATTGAAAACTATTTAGAACTGAAAGATGAACTGAAAAAACTCGGTTATGTCTTTAGTTCAGAAACTGACACTGAAGTGATTGCGCACCTTGTTCACCATGAGCAACAAAAGGGCGGTTCGCTGGTGGAAGTAGTTCAACGTGTTATCCCACAATTGCGCGGTGCTTACGGTACTGTGATTATGGATAGCCGTATTCCTGAATTATTAGTCGCCGCACGTTCTGGTAGCCCATTGGTTATTGGTTTAGGTGTGGGTGAAAACTTTTTAGCATCAGACCAATTAGCGCTGTTGCCTGTGACTCGTCGCTTTATTTACCTTGAAGAAGGGGATGTTGCCGAGGTCACTCGTCGTACTGTTCGTATTTTTGATAAAAGTGGTGAAGCTGTCGATCGCGAGCAAATTGAATCAAACGTTCAATATGATGCGGGCGATAAAGGCGTTTACCGTCATTACATGCAAAAAGAGATTTATGAACAGCCGATGGCGATTAAAAACACCCTTGAAGGGCGTTTTAGCAAAGATAATGGCATTGATTTAAGCGAGTTAGGTCCTCGTGCGAGTGAAATTTTATCTCAAGTTGAACATATCCAAATTGTAGCTTGCGGGACATCTTACAATGCTGGCATGGTTGCACGTTATTGGTTTGAGTCTTTGGCCGGTATTCCATGTGATGTGGAAATCGCTTCAGAGTATCGCTACCGTAACCCTGCGCACCGTAAAAATAGCTTAATGATTACGCTATCCCAATCAGGTGAAACCGCTGATACACTGGCAGCATTGCGTTTATCGAAAGAGTTAGGTTATTTGACCTCTTTAGCGGTATGTAACGTCGCAGGTTCTTCACTGGTACGTGAATCTGAATTTGCTTTGATGACCAAGGCAGGGGCAGAAATTGGTGTGGCATCCACTAAAGCATTTACCACACAGTTAACCGTCTTACTGATGTTAGTTGCGTATATGGGCCGCTTGAAAGGTGCTAATCCTGAGCTTGAAGAAAACATTTCTCACGCTCTACATGCGCTACCGGCTCGTATTGAAAGCATGTTATCGCAAGATAAAGTTATCGAGGCATTGGCAGAAGATTTCTCAGATAAACATCACGCATTGTTCTTAGGTCGCGGTGATCAGTTCCCTATTGCAGTTGAAGGGGCTCTGAAATTAAAAGAGATTTCTTACATTCACGCAGAAGCGTATGCAGCGGGTGAGTTAAAGCACGGCCCATTAGCGTTAATTGATGCCGATATGCCTGTTATCATCGTTGCACCTAACAATGAGCTGTTAGAAAAACTGAAATCAAACATTGAGGAAGTCCGTGCGCGTGGTGGTTTGCTGTATGTATTCGCTGACCAAGATGCAGGCTTTGAAGCCAGTGAAAATATGAAAATTGTTTCGCTACCTCATGTTGAAGAACTGATCGCACCAATTTTCTACACTGTTCCTCTGCAACTGTTGTCTTATCACGTTGCATTGATTAAAGGCACAGACGTTGACCAACCACGTAACTTGGCGAAGTCGGTGACGGTTGAGTAATTCAGCTGATTGAAATATAAATAAATGTCGGTAGACATTAAAGTTTGGAACTGTGACATTAAAGTTTGAAACTGTACCACTAAAGTTGAAAACTTTTTAAACCCGGTTAAACTGATTAAAAGTTGACCGGGTTTTTGTTATGGCAAAATCAAAGTACGTTTTAACTGAAAAGCAGATCATCAAGCGGATAAGTGAAGGCCGAGGTGCAGGAAGGCTTTCTGGCTATAAGCCGTGGCTGTATGTCAATGAGGTTCCTTCAGAAGGTCGATCTCAGAGAGTTTACTCTCACCTAACGGGGCGGATTCATCATGTACTATCGGATCTTGAGTTCGCAGTCTTTCTCCTTCTAGACCATAACCCTGCCGTAACAGACATTCGTGAGCAGTTTCCACTCAACAGATATGACACTCTCAATATTTCCAAGGACGGTCAACTTTGGCACCCTTCGCAAGGAGGGGTAAATCTTGTCATGTCCTCTGACTTTTTGGTTAGCACCGCTTCTAAAACTCAGCCCAAGTTCGCTATTCAAGCAAAATATTCCAAAGACTTAAAAGATCCGAGAACTATTGAGAAGCTAGAAATAGAACGCCGTTATTGGCAGCTAAAAAGAATCCCCTGGTTCCTCGTAACAGATAAAGAGATAGACAAAACAGTCGTATCGAATATTGAGTGGTTATACGGGGTTAAGGGGTACTTTGATGAAGTAATAACGGATGAGCTATCGCTTACTTTTGGGCATGTCAGTGCTTATTTTGTTCAACACCCAGAAAGAAAAGTCGTTGATCTGTGTAAAGAGTATGACATGGCATACCAGCAAGATCTTGGTCAGTCGCTTTATGATATTCGTTTAATGTGTGCAGCAAGGCTTATAACGTTCGATATTCGTTTACCATTTCATCGTTTGAAAGCGAAAGAAATTGCGTTTAGAAGCGTTTCTTTGTTCGGGGGGCATCGTAATGTGGCCAGTTAACGAAACTCTAGCGTTTGACGGTAAGGCTTACCGCGTGCTTTTTACCGAGACAAATTACTTCTATTGGATTGCTATTGATGAGGATAAAGGTTTACCGGAAAGAGTCTATTTTGATGAATGCCGTAACTGGGTTGATGAAGGGCGTATAGAAAAAATTCCGGACCCTTATTCATACCTTCAAGGAGAGTCTTGGACCAAAGAGTCAAATGCATATCAGAAAAGGCAGAACGACTTTGATTTGATTAAGCCTATCGTAGATGGTGAAGGAGCATTTGACAAAAGGGTTCGAGCAAAAAGGGTTAGTCATGCGGTTGCCAATTCAAATAAAACCAAATCGACCATCTATCGTTTAGTTCGGAGATATTGGCAGCGTGGACAAATAAAAAATGCCCTAATACCAGACTACAAAAACTCAGGCGCTGCCGGAAAGAGAAGAAACTTCACAACAAATAAAGCTGGTAAGTCTAGGGTTTACGGTGTCGGTGATGGCAAACAAGTCACTGAAGAAATCAGAAAACAGTTCCGAATTATTTGTGATAAATATTTGATGAATGATAAAGGGAACTCCGTTGCTTATGCACATAGAAAGTTTTCAAAAGCATATAAGTTAAAGAACCCAGGTGTTGAAGAGCATGAAATTCCAACACTCCGCCAATTTAGATACTTCTACAAAACCGAGTATAGCAATGTCACAAAGCTTACCGTTCAAACACCTCAAGGCAATTACAATAAAGATGTTAGGCCACTACATGGAACTGCAACCGAGCAAGCTTTAGGCCCAGGGAGTCGATATGAGATTGATGCCACCATTGCAGATATTTACTTGGTCGATGATGACGATGCAGACAAGGTTATCGGTCGGCCGACGATTTATATGGTCATTGATGTTTTTAGCCGTATGGTTGCAGGGTTTTATATTGGTTTCGATAACCCATCTTTTCCCGTTGCAATGAAAGCACTGATATGCAGCTTTAGCAGCAAAATAGAAACTTGCGCAAAATATGGTATCGATATTTCAGAAGAACAGTGGCCATGCATAGGCATTCCCGATGTGTTGCTGGCTGATCGTAGCGAATTGATGAGCCATCAAGCAAATTATTTGGTTGATGCTATTGGTGTTCGCCTTGAAAGTGCTCCACCTCGAAGAGGCGATGCTAAAGGCATTGTCGAGAGATCATTTGGTACATTGCAGGCTAAGTTCAAGCCCTATATGCCAGGTGTCGTAACTGGTAACAAGGTTAAGAAGCATGGTGAAAGAGACTATAGAGTTGAAGCTGCTGTGGCGAGATCAGACTTTATTGAAATACTGCTCTATTCAATACTTGCTCACAACTTAAACAAGCCATTGGATAAGTACGATCGTGCTCCTGATATGCTAGAAAGCCTTCCATCGATCCCTATTGAGCTTTGGAGGTGGGGCCTACAGAATCGTACTGGGCGTTTACGAGCTATTGATACGGATATTGCAAAAATACTGCTGTTACCTCGTCAAAAAGTCACTGTATCTGAATTGGGCATAAAGTTATGGGGATTAACCTACACAGGAAAAGAAATTATTCAGACAGGTTGGATGCACCGTTCTTCGGAAGTGTCTAGACCTAAAAAACTATTTGCAGCCTATGAGCTTGGTTCTGCTAATCACATATATCTGTTTCCTGAAGAAGGAAAAAATACATTTTGGGTTTGTGATCTTTCTAGTCGAAGTAGAGAGTTCCGTGATCTAACTTGGTATCAAGTATGGGAGCGTCAAGCAGATCAAAAGCAGATTTTAGCTGAAGCTAAGTATCAATTTGCACCCGTAGAACGAGATTTTGATGATCTTCTTGAAAAGAAACTGAAGAAAGCTACAAAAAATCGTAAAACCAGTACATTGAGCAACGCGCAAAAGATAAATGACATCAAAGGCAATAAACGGAATGCGCGAGAGCAAGAGAGAAAGGAACTAGCAATACAGCCCGCGAGGGCAAAACAAGAAGAAGTTGCACCGGTTATACCTATACATGGAGAGGAGGAAAGTTATCAACTGCCTGACTTCATACAGGAGCTCTTTGATGATGAGGGTGATAGCTGATGAAGAGAAATCAAGATCATCGTGTAGTTGCAGTCTATCAAGGTGCAACACTCTCAGCTTATCGAGGTAACCCGCTGATAGAGGCACTACCACCAATAAATAGTTTCTTGGACGACTCGAGTGCTCTAAAGGGCTCGTTGAGGTGTACCGCAGAAGATATCCATCGAAATGGTATTGAAAGAGCGCATAGTATCTGTCGTGTTATTGATGATTTTTTTCAACCCCTCAGTCAGCACATACAGTTGCACGAACGACTGTCACTGATGATACGGCGTGGTTATGTTGGAAGAAACCCCGAAACAGGTGATTGGGCAAGACATATACAAAATGGTTACGAACGTGTATTAACTGGTGATTTAAAGGCGATAAAGTTCACGGAAGTTAGTTCTACAGCCCAAAGTATGACATTGATTGGATGTAGCGGTAATGGCAAAACAACAGCGATCAAGCAGCTTTTGTCGTTATACCCTCAAGTTATTTACCACCCTAACAGAAACCTTGAGCAAGTCGTCTATCTAAAAATTGACTGCTCCCATGATGGATCACTTAAAGAGCTGTGCTTGAACTTTTTTCGTGCGATGGATAGAGCGTTAGGAACATCAAATTACGAAAGACAATACTCGATGAGCAAAAGACCGAGTATTGAAACACTTTTAGCAGCAATGGCTCAGGTTGCAAATGCTCACGCAGTAGGTGTTCTTATTATTGATGAAATACAGCACCTTAGTCGTTCTCGCTCTGGTGGCTCTGAGAAAATGCTCAATTTCTTTGTGACGTTAGTAAATACCATTGGTCTTCCTGTGATTTTGGTCGAGACACCACGAGCTCGTGAGATATTTGAGGCTGATATGAGATCTGCAAGGCGAGGCTCTGGTCATGGAGCGATTTTTTGGGATCCAATGGAAGAAGGAAGAGAATGGAAAGCGCTCACGGATAAGTTATGGACTCTTCAATGGCTACAAAAACGTGATGAGGTGCTGTCGGATGACATTCGTTCTCTATGGTATGGCCTGAGCCAAGGTGTTCTAGATATTGTGGTTAAGCTATATGTCTTGTGTCAGTTGAGAGCAATAGCGACAAAAGTAGAAAGGATCACACCTAAATTAATGCAACAAGTTTATGAGGATGAATTAAAACCTGTTCATCCAATGCTAGCAGCGCTTCGCTCAGGTGATGTTGAAGAAATGATTAAGTTTTCAGATCTTAAACTAAGCAATACTGATAAAAGGTTACTTGAGTTACAAAAACAGGTAGCAACAACTGTTAAGCAGACACCAGAGGAGTTTGCATATCAACAGCTCAGAACCGATGAAGAGCGACGTGTATATATGGCCCTAAAAGACGAGTTTGACTCAACACTTTTAGCTCCTGTAATACGACAGCTGTTTGACCTGAATCCAGATTTGACATGGGTCAGCTTACTGCCACTGGTACATGAGCAACTCACTAACCCTGAACAGTTACTATCTAAAAAAGAGCCTAAGCCAAGTAAAGGCAAGAGGGCCTCCTCAATTAAACAGGAGCAATGGCATACCCTTGATAGTGAGGATTTGAGGTTTGTTCACTCTCAATCTGATTCTGATAGCGAAGTGTACACCGCAATGTCAAATTCGGGTCTGATTCTAGACATTCAGTCATTACTAGAAAAGGCGGTTTAATATTGCGTTGCTTCCCTGTCCCTTACCCAGATGAATTAATCTATAGCTTAGTAGCTAGAGCTGGAATTCGCAGTGTGATAACAAGCTCTAAACAGCTACTAGATGAAGTGTATGGTGACAGAAAAGTGATTGCGACAATTGACCTGCCTAGTCATTTATCTTCAATATCAGAGCAGCTAGTTAACACGGGACGATTTGACGTCCAACAGCTTATTTATGAACATACAATGTTCCCGATTTACGCTCCTTTTGTTGACGAAAGCATTAGGGTTAGAGCGATGGAGCGAATGGAACATTGCGCTAAGGGCTCTGTTCATCTAATGCTAGGAGCCCCAGCTTCTATTGTAAAAACATCAGATGATTTTTGTGTTTGCCCAGCTTGTGTCGCGGAGCAAAAACAAAAATTTGGGGAAAGTTATTGGTCTAGGTTGTGGTTTTTACCATCCTTACCTTATTGCCCTGAGCACGGCCTTCTGAATAAATCGACAACCTCTTACCATGATAGTCGGCACACGTACCATGCATGTGGCCGAATACAATGTCAGCCCTTTTTATGTAACCACCAGAATATAACAGCGCAGCGGTTTGCTTACTTAGCGAGCAAAGCTAAAGAGGTAATGTGTTTACCAGCCCAAGGCTCCCCGACTCAGCATCAATGGAGCCTTTTCTACAATCATCTAGCACACGACTTTGGGTGTGGAAAAGGCCCTAAACAGGTTGCTCACGATAAGATTGCGGACTTAGTTGTAAGCAAGATCGTTACCCCTGAGCTAACCATCAATTCTGATAGAGATACTAACTGGCTTCGCACGTTATTTCGCCGTCATCGTAAAGCTTTTAGCTATCTACAGCACTTAACGGTTTGGTGTGCTTTTATTCCTGAAATGTCGGCTAGTGAGATCATAAAAGAAGTAAAATCAAAAGATAAAGTGACGGTATCGATCCCGAAGGACAATGCTCAGCTTGTGCCAAATCCAAGTGAAGAAAAACGTGAGCTGTGGCGTCACTTAATAGGTAACGCCCCGGTTAAGAGAGCACGCAAACTTCCTGGTGGTGGTGCACTGTATGCTTGGCTGTACCGAAATGATAGAGATTGGCTATTAGCTTTCAATCGAGTCCATCAATCCCAACCTCATGTAAGGCAGAAAAAAGTAGATTGGAGAGCAAGAGACCGATCACTAACTAAGCAGCTTATTAGGATTGTAGAACGATTAGATACTGTTGTTGATGGTCCTCGAAGAAGCAAAAATTTCTTACTTAAGCAGCTAGATGATTACGGTTCGGTGAGCAAAAAACTGAACTTATTACCCTTGCTATCTTTTGCTTTGAATCGGTATCAAGAAAGCGTCTTTGAGTTTCAAGCTCGTCGGCTAGTCATAGCTGTAATCGCAAAATCAAAAACAGGTTCAGGAATGAGTCGCTGGCAATTGATGCGTTCAGCAAGCCTTCCTAAAGAAAGAATAGTGCCAATTGTCGACGACTTACTTGGCTGGGTAGCCACGGGATCAAATCTAAAATAAGGATGTACTGATGGGAGCGAGGTTTTACAAGTGTGATGATGATGTGCGTGTAGTTCATACTGGTAAGATATTGGTGCGGGAAAGTGATAAGTCTTACCGGCCTTTAATTGAGGTTTGGTGCTATCCCCCACAGCAGAAAAATAATTTTCATGCGACTGCATTTTCTAACGTTCCTGCTTTGTATCGAGGAAAAATAATTAATCAAAGAGGGTTATCAGAAAGTTACGCTAAACGAGGGCGTCATAAATTTAGAAGTAATGAGCTCCTTCGACACAGTAACTTGAGTGAGTTCCCCGACTCAGAGTCAGCAGAGTCTTTGAGAAAGAAAGAGTCAGCGCAACATGCATTTGTATTAGACCGAGGCGCTGCCCCTAAACTGATTATTCCTCAGCTAGAGTTGGCAAGGGTCCTATTTTATGCCAGCTCTTACTTATCGCGAGCGTCATTAATGTCTTCTCGTTTGCTTACAGACTTCAAGGTCGAAGTTAACACCAAGGAGGACTATGCCAATATCAAAGTGTTGCAAACATCAAACTTTCCTCCTTCGGCATTCAATGATTCAGCAACAAGAGCAATGTTGAGCTGGTTACTTGTTGATAGTAATGCAAAGCGTTCATTTGAGTCGATTTTTATATATTTCAACGTCGAAAAGGACCGAGATGTATCTGCGGGGTATAAGCGTTGGCTATTTCACTTCGATCCTCCCCAAATGGCTGGATGGTCTTTCGAATACGAAGGCAGGCTTGATGCAAGTGGCCGCTACTTTCTGGTTGAAAAGATCACGGATATTGAAATTAATGCTCAAATGCCGTCTAGGGTCTATTTCCATAACCCGTCTTTTACGCATCCAGATGAAGGCCAAGAGCCAACCATTGGTGGCAAAGGCCCTGAACCATACGAGCGTCCAGAAGATCATATTATCGATGATAATCGTGAGGCTTCCGATGCTAACCATGCATTCTTACTAGGTGAAAATACCTGCTCAGTAAGGTTTAAAAATCGTTTTTCAACGTCGAAAGCAACAACCCCCAAAAGAAGTCATCGGCCAGATAGTAGCAAAGATGCAGCTAAGAAAGCTGGTGAGCAGGTCAGTACCAATGAGCCTGGTAGTAATGGTGAGATACCTTCGGCAGACATGGGAGGAGGTATGCAAGATTGCACTGATCGATCGGAGGAGTATGCTTCTCGTTTTACGGCCTTTAACATGATGGTGCAAATGCTAGAGGAAAAATACGCCTGTACAATCATTGACTCGTACACTCATGAGCTGGATCAGGTTGGACGTAGTAAATGCCACTTGATTGACTCTGATGCAAAGAGAACGATTCGTTGCGTTGTCGTGGAGCGAAATGGTCGTGTGAATTACTTGCTCGAAGTTGATGTAACAGGCCTGAGTAAATGGATCTCCACAAAATGTATACGGCAGATTGATACTCGCAATTGGAAAGAGCAGTTTTCTCGAATCAAAAAAGGCGTAGTGACAAAGTCTCTGGGATGGCCGACAAAGGAAATGGATTCCATGTTTGGCTTCAAAAAGCATATTGGTATTTCTCACCCGAAATCCGTTGAAGGACACCCTACGGGAATTCCTACAGAATCAATCTTAGATTGGGCAGGAAGAGTCGCAGATAAACTCTAGCTTACAGATCAAAAGTGGTCGCTTAGTCTTCCCTACAAAATAATTTGTGATAGGATGATACCTAATAAAATTAATTAGGTTGAAGCCTATTCAGTGTTTTATGGCCATCTGTCCAGCTTCAACCACTAGAGATTGATTAGTCATTGCGGATAAAGAGCAGCTTTATGCCATGCTTTTCAATGTGATTACGCGATGTCTGACGGTACTTTATAAACAGAGTTTTAATAAACTGGTTGAATTGGATAAACAAGACGCATGACAAATGATGGTCTGAGACAAACAGTAGTGGCGAAGCCAGATAGGCTTTTGCAGATAGCGCAGTTGCCACAAGCAACCAGAGATCGCATTGCCCACATCGATTTCACCTTATTGTTTAAGGGAGAAGCGGTACGGGCGGATTTAGTCGATCGCTTCAGCATAGCCGCCGCACAAGCAACGAAAGACTTCACCCTATACCGAGAGCTTGCGCCAGGCAACATTGAGTATGACCAAAAGCTCAAGTTGCATAAACGTGGTGAAGCTTTTGAGCCATTGTTCGACTATGACGTTGTGAGAACGCTGGCAACCATTAGCCAAGGGTACGGCGATGGCTTTACTGGCAAGGTAAAACCCCCCCTTGCTTGTGAAGCGCCTTATCACCTTAACAAGCCAAGCCTATCTATAGTGGCAAAGGTCACCGAGGCCATCCACAAAGGCAAAGCCTTGAGCATCACCTATGTGTCGTTATCGAGCGGTGAAACAACCCGTGAAATCGTGCCGCATACACTGGTGGACAATGGCCTGCGTTGGCACGTTCGTGGTTTTGACCGCAAGCATGGCCCAAGCGGAGCGCCAAATGGGTTCCGTGACTTTGTATTGACCCGAATTAAAGCAGCGGTTGTGCTTGAAGACTCTACATTATCTGAAGCGGAGCTCGAAACTCAGGACAGGCAATGGAACCGCTTTGTTGAATTGGAGTTAGTGCCGCACCCACGCATAGAGCACAGTGAAGCGATTGAGCTGGATTATGGCATGACGGGGGGCATGATGAAGGTTGAGATTAGAGCTGCAACTGCGGGGTATTTGCTCAGGCTTTGGAACGTCGATTGTTCCGAGACCGCGTGTTTATCAACCAGCCAATGTCAGCTTGCGTTAAACAATCGTGCCGCGCTGTATGGGGTTCAAAACCTCGCAATTGCGCCGGGTTATGTCACTTAGATGATGAGCACAACCCAGACAACCGTTTTTTATGACTAGAGATTAATCATCAGAATTAAATAAGAATTTAAGGAACACCGATGCCAACGTTGGATTTTAAAGGTAAGCAGTTTGTATATTCACATCACCTGAGTGTGCCGTTTCGTGAACTAAAAGTGGTTGCGGATAAATCTTTACCGCTGGAAGGCAAGTCAGCATCACTGGATGATAACCTCATCATCCATGGCGACAACCTTGAAGCCCTCAAGGCGTTACTGCCAACTCACGCAGGTAAAGTAGACTGCATTTTTATCGATCCGCCGTATAACACAGGCAATGAAGGCTGGTGTTATAACGACAATGTGCGCTCACCATTGATGCAAGAATGGCTCAAAAAGTCAGCTAATCCTGTTGATAAAGAAGATATGGAACGTCATGACAAATGGCTTTGTATGATGTGGCCGAGAATTCTACTTTTAAAAGAGTTACTTAGTGAAACGGGTAGTATTTGGATAACCCTTGATGACAATGAAGTGCAACGGTTTAAAGTACTTATGGATGAGGTTTTTGGCGAAGAAAATTTCATCACCAGCTGTATATGGCATAAAAACTATGCCCCTAAGAGTACCGCTCGTCATTTCTCAGAAGATCACGATTACATATTGGTCTATGCAAAAAATAGCGAGACTTGGGTTCCTAACATGCTCGAAAGGTCGGAGGCGTCAAACCAACTGTACAAAAATCCAGATAATGACCCAAGAGGTCCGTGGCGGCCGAATAACTTAGCAGCAAGAAATTTCTATAGTAAAGGGACTTATTCAATAAAATGTCCAAGTGGAAGAATCGTGGAAGGTCCTCCAAGAGGGCTTTATTGGAAAGTTTCAGAAGAAAATTTCTGGAAGCTTGACGCGGATAATCGAATTTGGTGGGGAGAAAGCGGCAATAATATTCCTGCACCTAAAATCTTTTTATCAGAAGTAAAGCAAGGTAGAGTCCCTCAGACCATTTGGAACTGGGCAGATGTTGGCCACACACAGGAAGCTAAGCGTGGGTTACTAGAAATCATGGATTTTGCCACATCAGGTGATGTTTTTGTAACGCCAAAGCCAGTACGTCTTGTTGAAAGAGTAATTGAGCTAGCAACACAGCCCACGTCCATAATATTAGATTCTTTCGCAGGTTCTGGAACTACTGCCCATGCAGTATTAAGTCGAAATCAAAAAGATGATGGCGACCGGAAGTTTATCCTTGTGGAGTGCGAAGATTATGCTAGTTCGATGACTGCTGAACGTGTTCGTCGTGTCATCAACGGCTACCCCTTCAAAGGCAACCAGAAACAAGAACTGCTTTCTGAAAAAATCACTTGGTCGGTCTTTGAGAAGATGCATGCTGAGCTGCTTGAAAAAATTGCCAAAGTTGAAGCAAAACACAGCAAAGATTTCGACAAAATCAAAAAAGAGCTCAAAGACGGCGTGCTCACAGTCACGGGGGAGCGCAAAGTGGATGATTTTGCTCCGGGCATTGGTGGCAGTTTCACTTATTGCACCTTGGGCGAACCGATTCAAATTGAAAGCTTACTTACCGGCGAAGCCATGCCATCGTTCGATGCACTCGCACGTTATGTGTTTTATACCGCCACTGGTCAGTCGTTAGAAACGGTCGCGAAAGCCTCTGCCGATGGTTTTATCGGTGAAACAGACTTATTCCGTATTCATTTGTTCTATCGCCCTGATAGTGAATGGCTGCGCTCAAATGAAGCGGCATTAAACGCGGATAAAGTAGAGGCGATTGCTAAAAACAATGCCACGAAGAAGCGCACCATTGTATTTGCTGTCGCGAAATTTATGAGTCAGAAGGACTTAACTGAAAAACGCATTGAGTTTTGCCAGTTGCCTTACGCTATCCATCGCATTATGGGGGCGTAACATGGAGTTAAAAGACTACCAAAACGGTGTGCTGGATAAGCTGGATTATTACTTAAAAAAGCTGGCCGACACCAAGGAAGAAGCGGAAGACTTTGTCGCTTTTCAGAAAATGAAAGGCAAAGAGGCCCGCTTAACCGATTACGCTAAAGATACGTGGGAAGCTCTGGTACAGGAGCGCCGTATTGACCTACTTAAAGACAAAAGTGGCAATTTGGTGCCTGCACCTTATGTCACAAGATTTGACGGCTTAGAGCGTCCCATTCCTAACGTGTGCCTGAAAGTACCAACGGGTGGCGGTAAAACCTTACTTGGCGTTGCTGCGGTCGAGCGCCTGCAAACGGATTTGTTTACGCAACAAACCGGCATGGTGCTCTGGGTAGTGCCGTCGGATGCCATTTACAAGCAAACCTGGAAACAGTTGGCTAATCGTGAACATCCGTATCGACAAATGCTAGAACGTGCTTCGGGTGGGCGGGTAAAAATGCTCGAAAAGAACGATGCCTTTACCAAGCGAGATACCGACGAAAACCTGTGCGTTATGTTGTTGATGCTGCAATCCAGTGCGCGTCAATCCAAAGAAACGCTACGAATGTTCCGCGATAGCGGCCGATTTACCACTTTCTTCCCAATTGAAGATGACACCAGCGCTAATGAGGCACTTTTGAGCAATATTCGTAATTTAGATTGTAACGATCTATCCGATTACGGTTGGCAAGAAGGCATCGCCCCAGGCTCAGTGTCAGTTAAACAAAGCTTAGGCAATGTGTTACGCATGGTTCGCCCTGTGATTATTGTGGATGAGGGGCATAAAGCTTATAGCGAAACCGCAAGAGAAACCCTGTGTGGCTTTAACCCTAAGTTTATTCTTGAGCTCTCGGCCACGCCTAACGCTAACGGTAAGCATCACTCAAATGTACTGGTGAATGTGTCTGGGCAAGTGTTGAAAGATGAGCAAATGATTAAGTTACCCATCAACTTAATCAACGAAGATAAAAGCGAGTGGAAGCATACCTTGTCGCTTGCGCACGCTAAATTGGCGGAGCTTGAACAGGATGCCGGACAGCTACAAAGCGAAACCGGTCGCTATATTCGTCCCATCATGCTGATCCGTGTTGAGCGCACAGGTAAAGACCAGCGAGATTCAGCCTTTGTGCATGCGGAAGACGCCCGCGAGTATTTGATGGAAAAACTCGGCGTGCATGAAAATGAAATTCGCTTGAAAACGTCCGATAAAGACGAGTTGGGTGATGATGATTTGCTCAGCGAAATGTGCCCCGTCAAATACATCATCACAAAGGATGCGCTGCGTGAAGGTTGGGATTGCCCCTTTGCTTATGTGTTAACCGTGTTGTCTAAAATGACCGCAAAAACGGCAATCACCCAAATGATTGGCCGGGTACTACGTCAACCACATGCGCGATTGACGCAAAAACCAAGTTTAGATGAGTGTTATGTCTACACCTTTGATCAGGATGTGATGGAAGCCGTCGCCGGTGTTAAGCAAGGTTTAGAAGAAGAAGGTATGGGGGATGTGGTGAACCAGGTTAAAGCCTCGGAAGCCAATAAAACCGCTGCAGTAGTGAGCAAAGAAACCTTATTGCGTAGAGAGCGTTTTCGTAACCTACCTAAAATATTCTTGCCTCGGGTTTTACATCGTGATGCTGGGTACAAAGACGGCTACCGTTTGTTTGACTATGAACGGGATGTGCTGGGTGACCTAGATTGGGAATCGCTGTCTTATTTGAATGCAGAGAACTTCCAGCTAGTGGACGACAAGTTACAGCGCACGATTGCCCGTATCGACTACAAAATGTCTAAGGATAACCAAGGCGAATTGGACTTGGCCGATCCGATCCACGAAAACATCGATTTTGACCCCAGTGCAGGCCTAGATATCTCGTTTATGGTAAGGCAGCTCACCGATGTTATTCCAAACCCCTGGCAAGCCATGCGGGTGTTAACGCACACGTTAGACATCTTGCGTGGTAATGGCGTTTCTGAGGAGGCCTTGTTTACTAACCGCCTTGAACTACTCAAAGAGATGAAGCGCGACATTAAACAACAGGTCGCGCAATTATCGGAGCAAATCTTCAGATCTAAGTTGGACAACGGTGATATTTCCCTGCGCCTACTCGCTTCAGATAACAAGAAGCTAAATTGGGAACTGGCGCAAACCCTAGAGGTTAATGTCAGTGAGCATGAGCAGGTGCTTCGCCGCAAGGATGGATCTGAACTCGAAAAAAGCTTGTTCGAAAAGGTCTATCAAAATGGGCTGAACAATTTAGAGCGCGACACAGCTTGGTATTTGGATAAGCAAGAGTCTGTGTATTGGTGGCATCGTATTGCAGTAAATCAACGTGAATACAGCCTGCAAGGCTGGCAAAAACAAAAGGTTTACCCTGACTTGTTGGTGTGCGTCGAACAGCCTAATTCTGGCAGTTATCGTTTTTCTATATTGGAAACCAAGGGCGAGCATTTAAAAGGGAACGACGACACTGAGTACAAGCGCCGATTGTTTGAGCTGTTAACTGAGCACGTCAAGACGGCGGTAGATGCTGGCGAGCTTACGTTGGAAGCTGCGTCGGGTGGTATGTCGTTCAGAATGCTGATGGAAGACAGTTGGTCACAGGAAATCGTGCCTGAATTGAATTAATGAGTCATTTGTTGGTGTTGTGCTGTCTCCAACCTTGTCACCCCTTCTGAAAAAGGGGCGAAACTCAAAAGGAATATCAAGTTAACGAGGATTTAGATGAGTCAGCCAATACCGACTTCGTATAATCAAATCATTGCGCATACGATAGAGCAAGCACTTGCTCTATCGGTTAATGCAAAGAACGAAAATGCTATTGCTGGCTTTTGCCAGTTGCAAGGCCCAACAGGCGGTGGCAAAAGTAGTTCTCTTTATCGTAGCCCGGACGGGAAGATACCTGCGAGCCTTGAATTTATAAAATCCAAAGGGTTGCAGGCCATCTTAGTTACCCATCGCTGGAATATCCTGCATGACATTTATGAAAGTGCCACGAGTGAAAAAGACAGCTCGGGTAACCCCTTGCTGGTTAGTATTCTTTATGCACAGGATGAAACTGTCGTTAGTGCGGTTTCGCAACGAGCACTGCCACATGAACAAGGTGTTCAAAAGTCTGACTTGCCCGATCCTTATAAGGCCATTGAGGATATTCATGGTTTAGGTGCGTTTCGTTCTAATGCTGATAAAGAGGCTCTCGTCCGTGCTTGCCACAACGTTTCAGCCATAGCCCGTAATGTTGAGTATAAAAAGAAAAACCCTGATTCGATGGGCGTCTTACTCGAACGAGAAGAGCAGGAACTAAGAAAACTGTGTGGCTTTGTCGAACGGACGCTACTTGGGTGCATGTCGTCCTTAGAGAAGGCTGTGAAGTATGCCAGTAAGCACCATGGCAAGACGCATGAGCTCACGGAGCAAGAAAAAGAAAAGCTTCGTTTATTCAGAGAAAATAAATGGGTGCGTCGAATTTTCCCGGCGATTGCCTGGCACGATGATAAGCAACATTTGCTGGTGTTAACAACGCAGAAGCTGTTCGCTTCCTTTTACGACGGTAAACAGAAAGTTAGAATGTCGAGCGGCCAACTGGCCGGAAAGGTTGTATTTGTTGATGAGTTTGATTACCAAGCGGACATTCTACAGACATTACTTGCCCAGTCCCAAATGGTGCAAGAGCCGCCTGAGTGTATTGGTCAATTACTTGAAGGCGGTAAGCGCCTATTAGCGCGAATGCAGTTTGTTACTGCTGAACCTATACCTGAGCTTTACAGTGAGCTTAAACAGCTTATTGCGGAGCTAGAGGAGGATTTGACCAGCAAAGGAGTCGATCTGAATCAGTCTAGGGCACTGGTAATGCCTTTAAAACAGTATGAATTCGGTGTTCCGTTCGAAAAGAAATATCTGTTTCGCTCAGACCACTTAGTAACCAGTGAGCCTTTGCAATTACAGCAAAAACCTTATGGCTTTGAAGTGAAAAGTTATGAGCAAAGCGATGATGTATCGGTTGATGTTGGTGATTTTTTGCGTGTGATGGAGAAATATATCAGACGCTTCAGTTTGCTGTTGTCACAGTTCGCGACCGATGAGTCCGAAGCTTATGAATATCTTGTTCGGCTAAACCGGTTACTGTTCGACCCCGCGAACGATTATCGACCATCCTACTACAGCACAGCGTTACCCAGTTTATCGCTGTTCTCATTACCTCGCACAAGCTTACCTGAGTTAGAAGCGCTCAGTAGATCAAACCTATTACCTAATACTCAGACGAATATGTTTGGCCTAACAACCTGGCTGTTAACCACGGATGAAGCCGAGGCGGATATTGACCCGTTGAGGATCAAGATTAAACGCGCACTATTGCCGACAACGCCTGAAGGGTTAATGGTTTCGTTATCGAGTCGGAACCTGGTTTTTGCACTATCCGCAACCTCTTATATCGAAAGGGGGATTGGTCATTTCGATATACGCTGGATTGAAAGCGCTTTGCGTTACGTGGCTCAGGCCCGCAATCCACAATGTACCGAGAGTTTTCTGGGCGATAGCTTTGAGCAGCGCCCCGAAGATTGGTTTAAGAAGCCGATTCCATATTTACAAACTGACGAGGATAAGCAGTTACAAATGGCGGTGATCCGCTCGTTGGTTAAAGATAAATCTGAAAAGCGTCGCTCGACACTAAAAACCACGATCCACGACTTTGATGATGCTATCAATGCCCCAGTTTTTCAGGAGGCAAAACTGCATTTGAACGCTGCATTTTTTGAGGCTGAGCACTCAGATTACAAGTATGAATACCGGCAGTCTGTGTTGTTTAAATTACTGCACGTTCTGCATTTGGCAGCGAATGAGCCACAACATAAAGGGCACCTGGCCTTTGTTAACTCAGTCAAATACCTTCGGAAGTGGTTGATAAGTGATACCGCAGAGAACAGCAGAATGAGCGCTGATTGGCTTGAAATGGAGCGTTTAACCACTGGCGTATTGTCTTCATTTGACGATGTGTTTATTCCTTTGGCTGTCAACGGCAAGCCCATGATGATTTGCTTGCTCAATGCTGAAGCACAAAAGCGAGAAGGATTTGAGCACGCATATCAAGCGGCGTTCGACTCTGGCCGTACCGTGGTGGTAATGACACAAACTGCATCCGCTACCAATGGCATTAATTTGGATTACTCCTTGCCTAACTCTCAAGGGCAGATGGATCTGACGTCGCTGTTTATTATTGAAAGTAAGCACTTTTACTTTTCACCATGGGATAGCAATGACGATGATGACGAAATGTCTCATGCTGGCTTTCAGCTCAGAAACTTAGAAAAATTAGTCAGGCGTTCAGAGTTTTCACGTAAGCAGCAGCGGCAATTTATTATGCCGTTAATGAATAACTCAGTCGCTAAAATCCAGGAACTAAACAAGCTCTACAAAGCGACAAATGACTACGTTAAGAATCTTGCCGCTGACGTGCAGCAGCAAGTGGGTCGTATTGAACGTGCTTGGACGTATGTGCCCCATGTCGCTATTCATTTAAGCGATGATTTAGCAGGCCATCTTCGCAACTACGGCCAATTAACCGTTTGTACTAACAACCGAAATTGGGTTTCAAACCTTAATAATCAGCTGATTGATGATCTTACTCATTCTGAAGATGCATCGGTTTCCAACTTTCTTGCCCTGTTGAAAACGCGCTCCCAAGATGGCTCTGGTGCGGTAGATATTATTGATAATAAGTTAGTTTCCGCTATCCGAGATGCACGACAAGGTAAGGGTTGTATCGAAGATATTTCAGGACTTTGGCATGAATTAGGCCGCGCTGTATTACAGTATGATCTCCAATGGATGCCGCATAACAATACGTTTGGCATTACTGAGCCTTTGTGTCGTTGGGCGTGCTTTGAACGGCCCGAGGAATCAAATGTTACTGGTGAAATATGGTACGACCCAAAAAGTTGGCAGTTCTTTGCAAAGCGTGCTGCGGGATTGATTAAGTATAACCCCCAGACGCTTTATGAGGTTGTTAACCGGCAACCTGCTATTTCGGATTGGTTTAATCGTAAAGGTTTTCGAACGTCGTTTCAGCCGTTTGCCAACGATATTGAAGAGCAATTCTCATTTCATCCCGTCGTGATTCAGCGAATTTTACAAGGGCGTATTGGTGAAGAAGGTATTCGCGCACTGCTGAGTGACAAGCAGCTAGCCACTAAACAAGACGTCTACAACCATGAGCTATTTGAACTATATGATTTTGAGATAGCCAACGCGGATGTTTTTGTTGATGCGAAATTTTGGTCTATTGCTGCTCTGGAACAGTCGGATGAGGGCTTTGAGCAATGGCTTGCTTCAGGCAAACACCCTGAATTTGCGCCTTTGGGATTAATTAAGAAGCTGGAGAAGATTCGTCAAATCCGTGGTGAAAATGCCATTTTGGTTATCGCGAACCTATTAACTGGTGAAGATTGTTCCTTATCGGGCTTTTCTGAAATGTTAGAGCCAGTAAAAGTTGAGAATGCTTCAATTCTGTTTCTACCAGGTTGTTTGGTGAACGATGAGTATCAAATGACGTCTGGCTTTAAGTGGTTTTCGAAAATAGTTTGGCAGCGTATGAGGGAGCAAGGTTAATGGATAAAAATATAGATTTGAGGAAGTTGCCGCTGTCTCATTTGGTTTATTTGAATAGCGAGGTTGATGCAGATAAAGCCAACAAATTTGTGGTTTATCACTATCCACTTCTCAATAACAACTATCAGTGGAAAGAGAAGAAAGCCTGGGAAGAACGTATCGATGCTGAACTAGACAGTCGGCAGTTTGCCTATTTAATGAAAAAAAATGGTAATCAGTTTGGTCTCTATGTGGCTTTACAAAGCTCAAGTGATATTCCTCCGTCTATTGTAGACGCTGAGTTGCAACCTATTACACCAGTTCGAGTTGAATATTCACCGGTGTTAAATCCTGTGTGGATTCGACTAATGATGCGTTCATTGCGGGCTTTTGGCGGTCATTGTAAAGGCGCTTACAGCTTAGGTTGTCCGTTATTGAAAGTAGATAGCTGGGCTGGCGGTGTCAATGCGATCAGCCTAGATTGTAGAACTCAGCAGTTAAAAGATGGAAATACCACTGAGATTGCTCTGTTTTATACCAATGTTCCATTAAGACCGTTATCTAATGACGATGATATAGATCGCATTAAGAAGCCTCTATGGGTCTATGACAAAAATAAGGTACTCGTCAGGTGGTATCCTGGCCATGAAAGAAAACCGAGAGGTACGCTGTTTAAAGAAATTGGAAAGAGTAAAAATTCACGTAAACAGCGTCCGTTTCTGGATCTTTCTACGCCAAAGAGGTTTGAGCAAAGTTGGCCTATGGTGTTAAAACCAGTGCAAGATACGTTTATCCGTTTTGCGCGTGACTATGGTTTTGAACTTTCAGCTAAAATATTAAATCTCCAACCACTGACGTTGAAAACAAAGCATAAGGCCAATAAGGCTAAGTCATCTTTCCCAAGCATCGAGATATCCGGTGAAATCAAGGTTTTAGACCTAAGAGTTAATACCGTTGTTGCTTGTGAAGAAATCTTAGACCTATTTAAATCGCTCATTGCACAGAAAGGCGTCGATGTTTCGTGGAATTTACTAGATGGAACTGTGGAAAATGACTTTGAACGGATAAAACTTGAACGTTCGGACCGCGTTTTGATTTTGCTAGATCAGGAAAAAGGTATTGAAGATGATCGTTATCCACTAACGAAGTCGTTAGTTGGACGGTGTGCAGTTCAACATATCAACGTTAATCCTCATGATGTAACGGGAGATCCAGTCGAAAAAGGGTTTTTAATTGAATCAAAAAGAGACGATGACCCGATAAAGCTATACGTTGCGTCTGAAGGTGGATATTACACCTACAACTACGAATTATTAGATACCAAGGCATACAAAGAAGCGATTATTAGAAAGCTTGAAGTGGTTCTTAAAGAATTAGAGATCAAACGTTTACTGATTGATTCTGATAGGGCTATTTCTCAAGTCTTGCCATTGCAACGCGCCTGTTTAAATGAATCAACTATTGTCATTACTGATGGTTATTTGTTTACGGTTTCAAACGACAGACCGGTGTTGATCCCCTTCGATCCCACTGATTCTGGTATGACTTTGAAAACAAATGAGTACCTGGCCAATTTCGAAACATCCGTAGATGATTTGCTCACTTTGATGAATGAGAATTGGCCCTATAGTTATCGTCAGAATGTCGTAATGGATTACTACGGTACTGAAGTTGATAAACAACGACGATTTGCGGCAAGAATTACGCTTGTTTTGAGTAAGAATAAGGACGAACAAGTATCAATCATGATGCAAGATCCATCTTACGACCAAACGAATGTATTGCCACTTGGTATGGAAGATGCGCTTTCGGATTTAACCAAGAAACAGAAGCCTTATCCGTTGACGGATTGGGTTCTGCCAGATAGTGAAGTATTGCTCAATATTGTCAAAGAGTTGAGTGATGATGGCGTGTTATCCAGCCAAAAGGCAACAATGCGATTTGAAAGTGAGTTACTCGAATTAGTTGAATTATGGCAAGAACAATTAGTTTCGCTTCATCAGCAAAATGAGACGAAGGTGACTTACTATCAGGTAAAAAAAGAGGTTATTCAGCGTTGGTTAGATAAGCGAGGAAAGAAAAAAGATACATCAATCAGCGGTAGTTTAGATACCTTGTTATCTCGATTCTTCGATAAGCCTTTAAACGACATCAAACGCTGGATGAGTAACATACCGGGTATTCAACGCATATGGTACGACAAAGAAAAGGGGTATTTTGTTGTCGGTGGATTAACCTCTCCAAAAGCTCAGTTAATGAGACAGCCAAGCATCCGGCAATGGCACACCTTGAAAGGTGAATTGGACATCGAATTACTTGCTGATTTGCTAGATGTTGATTGGGTTCGTATGAATCAGCTTGCGGGCAACCCATGTGCGGCAACCTTAGTCAAGCGATGGAAAGAGATAAACCCCAATATACTCGCTATTCTAGACTAAGTAGTTTTCTTTTAATGGTTTGAGTTACTGTTGTTTTATCTCTGTCAGAATAAGCAAAGACCTTGAGAATGTGAATGCTAACTAATGTGATGAATAAGGAAAATTAAGTGGACATGTTCGTGTAGTGATTTCTATCTTGATTGCTTACTTTGAGTAATCTGGCTACTTAGTTTTAAACTTTACTGTCACAATAATTGACCCTTGAAAGTGTTCTGGTTGGTTTGGTTTCAATCTTTAGTGTTACATTCTTCTGTGTGGAGTTACGTACTGATAAGGCCTAAACGAGAGAAAAGTTTCAAACTTTAATGTCCTCCGACAATAAATCCGATTATGTTGTTAATGGCATAATCGGATTTTTATTTACAGGCCTTTTAATAGGCTTAATTTAAAATTAATTGTTGGTAATAATGGCGAAAAATGATGTTTTGTAGTTTTATAAGGCAATAGCTTATTTTTATATAAAATAACTTCAAAAATATTTTTCACATCATAAGGTTGGTCTGAATTTTGACAATTAACTTTGACTCGATTGTCTTGATAACTCAGCAAGATACAAGGTAACAGCGATAGTTTTAGTTGCTTAGCCACTTGATAGCGGTGGTTACCATCCATAATAATACCTGTGTGAATTTCACATGGAATTGGTGTTGTCCAAATCCCATCACAGGCAATTTTGTGGTTAAGATAATCAACGTGCTGTTCATCTGTTTCTTCTGATGAGCAAAAAAATTGTATTGGTTTTAATTCAATATGGTAGGTATTGCTAGTCATAACATCACCTTTCTCAAAAAACTATTTATTCTCTGAGCTCACAAAGTATCCTGGTTCATAAGGAATAGATAAAAATCTTTCATAGAATATTTTAAAGGTGTTATCTGCATTTAAATCAGCGAATAGTTCTGGGTGGATCCAATGTGCGAGCTGCTGTATAGCAATAAAATCATAAGGGCTGTTATAGAATTGATGCCAAATAGCATAAAATTGTTGGTTCTTAACGGCATTACTGCCAGTATAGGCGGGTTTTTTTAAGTATTTTTCTAGTTTTATTTTAGCCGCATTGAGGTTTTCATTTGGACCTAAGCCTATCCAATCTCCTTCAGGCATGAATTTTGAAAAGTTGGCGCTGGTAATAATCACTTTATCAGGGTTAGCGGCAAGCACTTGTTCAGGATTCATCATATAGAAGGTGTTAGGGGCATTGTTTGCGCCGATATTGTCACCACCAGCAAGTGAAACAAAGCGACCAAAGTTACCATCACCAAAAGTCAGACAGCACTCATCGGTATAACCACCTATGCGTTCAATAAAAATGCGTGGTTTTTGGGGATTGTTTTTTGTGAGTACATCACTAACTCGTTTTAGCTGTTTTTCTCTAAATTGAATGAATTTCTCAGTTGTTTTTTCTTTCCCCCATAAAGCACCGAATAAGCGCATGGTTGGTGGTGTATTTTTTGATGGGTTAAAGCGAAAATCGACATAGATAATAGGGATCCCCGCCTTCTGTAATGCTTTATCGTGACCTTGCTCTTCAATAGCGGTTTTAGCTTCGATATTCATAATGATGACATCAGGCTGTAAAGTTAATGCATGCTCTATGTTTAAAGAACGTCTTTCTGTGCCACCAAATGTTGGAATTTTTTTTAGTTCAGGGAAATGCTCACTATATTGGCGCCATGTTGCAGGATCTGAGGTTTGCATATCGTTCCCCATTGCAACAATACGTTTTGCAGGGTTTTCTTTATCTAGCATGGCGACTAGGTAAAGCATACGGCCTTCACCTAAAATGACTTTTTTCACTGGAACGTTGACTTTGACCTTTCTATCTAGAATGTCGGTGACAACAATCTGCTCTGCTGAAATAGCAGTAGAGAATAGCAAAGTAAAAGAAAACAATAACAGGGATACTATTTTGATAGATAATTTATGCTTTTCTTTCATATAATTCCTCATTGGATGAATGTTTGATCAGTAAAATGATTGTAATTAGGCTTGTGATATAACCAGCTGAAACATAATAAAAAAGCCAATCAATTCCAGGAAATAGAATAAATATACTTCCTAAGGCAATTCCTCCAATAGAAGCGAATTGATTGATACTTTGTGATAAACCAAGTACATAGCCTTGATGTTCAGAGGATGTAGTTGAAGATATTAATGCCGTGAGTATTGGCGTTGTTGCACCAAGTAAAACTCCCCAAAGCAAGTACAGTGAGGCAAACCAAAAAATTATAGGGGTTAATGCAAGACAGATAACAACAATGACACAGGTGAAGATAATCCATTTTAAGTGAACCAATGAAACAGTTATTGATTGGTGTTCAAACCATTTAGCCCATAACTGAGCAGATAAAATAACCCCCATTGCTTGTAGACCATAAATTAACCCAATAACCCAGAAATCTATTGAGTAGGAATGGTTGAGGTATAATGAAAAACTGGGGAGGGTGAGCATTCTGCTCATTAATAAAAGCCCCATTAATAACATAAGGTGTTTCACAACTTGTTGAGGGCGATACTTTTTTTTGTTGTTAGATGTTTTTTTTGCTTGTATCACTAGATGATGTTTTTTATCTGAAGGTAAGAAAACAAATACAGTGACTGCGCAAACACCACAGAGTAGCCCCGCAATTATATTGATCCAAAAGAAATTGAGATAATCTAAGATTAACCCACCACAAAGTGCCCCCAGTAAAGACCCGATATTTGTAGATACTTGTAGGAAGGCAAAAAGCTGTGTTCGCTTTTTAGGATCGGTGACTGAAACGCCATAAGCTTGAGCGGGAGCAATATACCCTGCGCAAGCTCCTTGCACAGTTCTCAGTAATAAAATTAGCCAAGGGTCGTTATAAAATGATAATAAAATTTGGGTAATTGCTAAGCCAAGCAATGCACGGATCATCATTGCTTTATTACCCACTCGATCACCCATTCTCCCCCAAAATGTACTGGTTAACATGACCCCAGTCATAGGAGCGACATAAACCATTGTCAAAGAAAAAGACAGTAGCCAACCCGAGCTATTATGTTGTAAATGAATAGGCCAAAATGGCCCACTCATTTCCATCGCTCCCATTGAAACAATTTGGATACCAAATAAGAAACCAATAATCAGATGGCTTTTCAGTAAATTCACGGTTAACTTACCTGATATTGAGTTAGATTTAGCTCGCTGAAGGCAGGATGCGGAATGTTAGGGTCTAGTCCTAGATACCCCATGCACCAAGTGTATATTTCATTCGTATAAGGGAGTGGAATATTGAGATGCTCACCTAAATGAACGAGTAAACTTAGCCCATAAACAATATCTTCCTGAAATACTCGATGTTGTTTATTAAAAGACCAGCCACTTTGCTTATGTTTTATTAATGGTAATTGGATACCATGGTAAGCCTCATTGGTACGAAGTATTGACCAAAGGGTTTTTGTATCACTAATTTGTTTAGGATAAACTTCGCGTAATTCATCAATTAAGGACTTTACTGTGACTAAAGGAATACCTAAGTTGTCTATTAAGTGTCGGCAAATAGAGAGTCGTTCTTCATCACAACGCTGTAAATAATAGGCGCTAAGCTCGGTACAATCATTCCACCAGCAGATAGGTGACTCAAAATAGTCATTATGCCATTGAGCGTATGGGCCGATTAGCCCGTAGATTACCGAGCTATGCATTATAGGGTTTGCTGGTGTTAGGGTAATTTCCAAATAGTTATCGAGAATACTAATAGGTGCGGAATATAGCCTTGATAACAATTTATGAAGCTGCTTTTTATTGGATTCATTTTCTCGACGATGAAAAGCAATAAAAAGTGCCGACTTTTCTCCACCGAAACAGACTTTAGTCCCAGGTTCTAATCCCCATGCGATATGAGGAACATCTTTCATTCCCCAAATCACAATATTAGGATTGTTTTTAAAAAACTGTCCAGCAAGCCAGTCAAAACCATTAATTCCAGGAATAGCACCGATAAAAACAGTTTTAGAAGAAGATAGATAAGCAGAAATAAAACGTAACCAACTTGCTTGATGATGGGAAGGGACAGTAAGAATGACTATGTCAGCTTCAGGTATCACCAGTTGTGGTGAATTGGTTATTAATCCAACAGAATGGTTTATTATCTCACCACTATTGTAATGAACAGACAGAATATTGTTTTGCTGTTGATGGCGTTCAACCGTTGTTGCATTTTGGGTCAGTAGTGATGTTTTTATATTTAGATATTGACTAAATAAAGCTACAGCAAGGTGACCCGTTTGACCTCCTCCGCAAATCACAACATTAAGATGTTTTTCTTCCGACATCACTTCCTCCTTAGCTAGCTTTCTCTAAAGAAACAGTATTAGTAAGCCAATGATTAAGTTGATGAGATATATCAGGTGAGGTCAAATTACGAGAGCTAAGCCACTGCTCATTAAATACGGTATTAAGATATTTTTCACCGCCATCAGCTACGATAACAACGATATTGCCGTGAATAGTATCGTTATTAATATACTCTAAGGCTTTATAGACAATTCCTCCGGTAGAGCCTCCTATTAACAAACCGTATTGGCTAGCAATATATCGCGCAGTTTCAAATGCTTGAATATCTGAAACCTGTGCATTATGGTCAATACAGCTGTAGTCCAGTACTAATCCAACTTCGTCCCCTTCAGGAGTGCCTGTACCTGATTGATAATAAGGTTTCCCTTGATATCCAAAAATAATGGACCCTTCAGGTTCAACGGCAACAGTGATAGTTTGTGGATTATGGGACTTTAGGCCTTGAGAAACACCAGTCATTGAGCCGCCAGTGCCAACACAGCCTACATAAGCATCAATTCTGCCAATTTGTTCTATTAGTTCACAAACTAATGCAGCATAACCACCTGAGTTTGCTGCATTGTCTGATTGATTCATAAACGTTGCATTGGGAAGTTGGGAGGCTAATTCACTAGCAAGGCGCTGACGTTCGACAACCGCTACTTCGTCTTCCTGATAATCACCAATGACATAACGGATTTCAGCACCTAGTGCTTTCATTATCGCTATTTTGTCAGGAGCGGCGTGATGATCAACAACGGCAATAAAATGTAAATCAAATTCAATGGCAGAAAGCGCAAGGCCAATCCCTGTATTGCCTGATGATGATTCTATAATGGTACTTTTAGGCTTAATTTTCCCCGATTTTAGCCCTGCAATAACCATATTGCGTGCCATTCTGTCTTTCATACTTCCACCAGGGGGGTTCTTTTCTATTTTTAAAAATAAGGCACTTTTCTTATGGGGAACTGCAATACGTAAAATGGGTGTATTACCTATCAAATCAGTGATTTTGTTGTAGATCATAAGCTTACCTATTTAGTGTCTTTGAAAAAGATAAACTGCCCAACATTGTTTTCCTGTACATATAATCGGCAAGGTATTGGGTGCCGATGAAATTGACTCTCAAGTAAATCCATTTGATATCCCGCGGTATTAACGAATCCTAATAAGTCACCTGCTTGGGGAAGGTTGTTAAATAAAATAAGTCTGTGAGTAATCACATCATCTTCTAAACAGCTATGTCCTGCTATCCATGCTCGGATAGGTTGCTGTTTTGATTGTTTGGTAACAATATGAAAAGGGTCGATTAAAAATTCAGAGTTAAACCACGTTTCGCAGGCGCTGAAGCTACTGCCTTCGACAAATATAATAGGGTGTTTGGATTGCTGGCAGGTACGTACAACTCGAAATAGAGTGATGGCGCTTTGATCAACAAGGCTACGCCCAGGTTCTATCGCTAATGTGACATTTAGCTTATTAATATATTGGGCGATTGTTTCATTATCGGTACATTTGCTTGTGAGTAATGTGCTAAGCCATTGTTCTGCTGACTGTTCACTACCATAAGGATAAAAATCTGCTGGAATACGGTGATTTTGATAAGTTTCAGTGGATTGATTATTAACCCAAGCTTGATAATGTTCTGTTGGGACATATTGAATAGGTAGCCCACCTCCGATATCGATAGTTTGGATGTTAAGCCCTAATTGTTGTGATAATTCAATCAGTGGTAATATTTCGTGAAAAGCTTGTACCCGTGAGGCTAGTGTATAGCCACCTAAATGGAAGTGGATCCCTTGCCATTGTAATTTATCATGTTGTTTCACTAATTTAAGTGCATTAACAAAAGCCGGGTATTTCATGCCGAATCGTGAATGGCTTGAATGCGGTTGATATCGCAGTAGTACTCTTGCTTTAAGTGATTGAAATTCTAATAAATGTAGAATATCTTGTAATTCTTCAAGTGAGTCTACGACAATTAGTGAGTTATGTAATATCAGTTGCCAGAGAAAATCATCTGTTTTGGCAGGGCCAGTAGCGCAAATTTTTTCAGGTGAAATGCCATATTGGTTGGCATCTCTCCATTCATGAAGGCTTGAAACATCAACTCCAATATTTTCTTCGATAGCTGTTCTGAGCAGGACGTTTGATTGATTAACTTTCACACCATATAAAATACATCCATTCACGTTGTTTTCTTGAAAAACAGCCTTCAGTTTTTGGATGTTCTGTTTCATCGTATGAGGAAAAACTAAGTTCAATGGTGAACCATACCGCTTAATCAATCCGACAAGCTGTTCATTATTAGAAAAACACAGTTGATGAATCTGAGGATCCATAATAGGAGGAAGCTCTGTTGGGGCTATTGTTTTAGCTGATAAATGAACAACAGTTGATATATTGACTAAGTTAGATTGATCCACCATGATTTTCACCTCTTAAAAGTCCACAGCAATTGATCCCATTACAGTTCTTGGTGAGCCTTGAGCGAAGGTGCTGTACGAAGCAACGCCAGACCAATAGTGTTCATTTAAAATATTATTGATGTTTAGCCTCAATGTTACAGGGGTATTGGAAACAGTTGTTTTATAAGCAGAACCGACATCAACGGTTGTCCATGAAGGAATTGAGTGGGTATTTTCTTTGTTCACATATTGGCGGGTATGATAATTAACATTGCCATTAATACTTAAACCAGAGACTGAAGGAATATCATATTCGGCTCCAATATTAGCCACCCAAGGAGATACACCGATGGGTTCATGCCCTTTGTTTTTCCCTGAAGCAGTTTTAGTCAACTCGGCTTGAATATAGGTAACACCACCCGTTAAACGAAGTGATTCAAAAGGTTTGCCTGATATACTTAGTTCGACTCCTCGGTTTCTTTGTTCATCATTTGCTGAGTAAATCAAACTGTTAGGATCTAATGATCCACTTGGTTTACTAATTTGGAATAGGCTTAAAGTGGTTATTGCAGATGGTTGTTCATATTTAACCCCTAACTCATACTGTTTTGAACGAAATGGTTTCATCATTTCGCCACTATTTTTTGCATTAACTGGTGCAGTGCTTCCTTTACTTAGCCCTTCGACATAATTAGCGTATAGAGAAATATTATCTACAGGTTTAAACAATACACTAACGAGGGGGGAGATTGCGGACTCGTCATAACGAGTTGAAAGCTTACCCAAAGTAAAATTGTCAGACTTTACATTTTGATAGCGAAGGCCTGGAGTCACCATAAAAGAATCATTCAAGAAGCCGATAGTATCGACGAAAGAAACTCCTGATAGTGTATTTTCAGAACGTTTAGTTATTTTAGCGTAAGCAGGGATCTGTTTATCGATATAAGTAGGATTAAATAAATTGGTTGTATAAGGTGTTCCTGCTGTAGTGCCAATACGGTAGCGATCAAAATATTGATTCCACTGCAATGCAAGTTGATGTGATACTCTACCCGTCATGAATTCACTTTTAACCCCAGTACCAACTGAATAACGTTGAGTTTTAGTTTGGAAATTCATGATATAGGTTGAAATATCGCCTTGATTGTTAAGGATTGTATAGATTTGCTCATTAACTCGATCTATACGAGTAAGTGCTCCTCCTATATCCATAAATAGCGATGTATTGCTTAACATGTCATATTCCATATGTAGTAATGCGGAATCATCATTAGATTTCCACCATGTCCAAGGGCTGGCTAAATTGATTTTCCCACTCGGGGCCGAAGGGACAACACCATCAGGACCTAAATAAAATGGTCTGTTCGTAGCATTCATATTTTGGTTTTGAGTTATTAAATCTAAAGATGAGCGAAAGCGTTCATTAGAGTAATCTAACGCAATTGCACCAACACTTTGCCTGCGTGTTTGATGATCGACGGCTGTATCACCATTGGTGTAGCTACCGTTAACACGAATACCAAAGTATTGGTTATTATCTAGATCATATAGGCGACCCATATCTAGTCTGCCACCTAATAGTGAGTCGCTAAGGTACTGAGCGGTTAATTGTGTAATCGGCTGGGCACTTGCACGTTTAGTTACGACATTAATAACTCCACCAACTCCACCTTCAGGAGACATACCATATAGCAGTGAAGCGGGTCCTTTTAAAATATCAACACGCTCGGCATAATCCGTTAAAAGTTGAAAATTAGGAGATACACCATAAATTCCATTTAATGCAAACTCACTGATATTACCTTCAGTAATAGGAAATCCTCGAATATATAAGGAATCAAGAAGACCTCCTTTTGAGCTACTAATTTGTATTGAGGTATCGTGAGATAAAATATCTGAAATTTGCTGTGCTTGTTGCGACTGCATATAAGCCGAATTATAATTTGAGATATTAAATGGAATATCCATAATATCCTTATCACCTATTAACCCTGCTTGCATTATTCTAGATGAAAAGTTATTAGGTTGCTGATTATTATTACTTGTTGTGGTAACTAGAATACTATCTTTATTTTTTTGCTCATTAGTTTGAGCATGTGCTGTTATTGTGCAAGATATCCCAATAACAATATATAACCATATAGAGAATATGTTTATATTCTTAGCTGTGTGTCTAGTTTTATTTTCTATTAAATTATTTTTCATATTTAAATTATCATTCAATTGATTTTTAATAAAATGAAGGGAATAGTATTACACTCGCCTTCTTAGTTAATGGATTTCTATTTGTTATTTTTGAAATAATAGAAAAGGATTTGTTAACCCATGTTGTATTCGATAATTAGTATATTGTTGAATATGCATACTAAGTAGCGAACGAGTTTGCCAAGGCTCATTCATAAACATTTGGTATTCATGTCGCCATAAATTATCATCAACTCGTGGTTGGAGCTGTTTAAAAACATCATGAACAACTGTTTTTAGTTCTAACCAAAGCTGGTGATCAGTCAATCGATAAAATCGAGTTAGGTGTACGGCAAGTTCGTGTAAATGGCAGACTAAACAGGCACTGATTAGAAATGTTCTAACGGGTTCTATATCTTCTTCAAAAATAGTAGGTAAGATGCCAGGCCAACGATAAGCTTGCAGCTGATAACCCCGCTGATTCAATAAAGGTAAAAATATTCGACCATCACCATAATCACGTATTAAAAATTTCTCAGGAATACCTTGAACAGTGAAGAGCACTTGAGTGTTTTGTTGATGGGCTTCCAGAGCAACTCCATAAAGTAAAAACATCGAAATACAAGGTGTTAGAATTACAGTCGCATATTGGTTAAACCATTGTTGAGGTGTTAAACCTGATTTTTCAATCAATTCAGTAAATATTGGTCGTGGTTGATATGGTAAATCAGTAAATAGAGTTGCCACAGTTATTGGCAGTAAGTGATCGTTTTTTTCATAAGCGTTGGTGCAACGAAATACGACAGAAATAAAGCGTCCTGCTGAATCATCTTGTTCTACTGCATGGCGGTAATGGATACCTACATCTTCACGCAGAGACTCCATTTTTCCATTAAAATAATGTTCGTGGTTTAAAATGTCATCTATTAGCTGACTTATTCTAGGTCCCATATGGATAGACTTAGCTTGTAAGCTACGCATTTCACTGGTCATCCAAACGGCGATAGGTAACTTTATAAATGCGGTGTTAATTGCATCTGTTGGTAACATTGTCCTGAATGACATTGTGGGTTTTGTTTCTAATTGAGGGCCATCAATGAGTAAAATTTCTTCGTCAATCAGTGATGTTGCTTGTTGTTTTACCCAATGATTTAAATGCCAGTCATGAACGGGAAGAGGCAGCCATTGGTATGGATTTTTCCCTTGTTGTTTAAGCCATTTGACCCATTGCCGGCCAACGATAGGGAATCGTTGAAGGAACCAATCATGAATGTTTTCCACATGAGGTAGTGACTCAACATAGGCCATATCTTGGCGTAGCGCCATAACTGTCAAATTTACCGTTGCATTAAACTCAGGAGATAAAGCTGCAACATCTTCTAAGCTCATGTTTGGCCTACTTTTCCATGTAGGATAATAGGGATGGCCTTCCAATGAGCCCCATTGATCAAGAAATAAAGCCGCATCACGTATACCATATTGTCCGGTAACCCAATCAGTCAGATAGTTGGTATTGTATTTTGCCATTTGAGTGTTAATCAGTACTGACCATTCGGTACGATAATTGCGAGCGTTAATATCATTATTAATACTGTTTTCAATATCTGATTTTAATTTATTAATATTGTTATTATTAAAGGTTATATTTAATTCACCCTCTAATTTTTCTAGAAGATAATATATTGTTTGAATAATTTCTTTTTTATTGTTGTTGTTAATTAAATAAATACCACCATAATTAAAGAATGTATCTACCGGATATATTTCCATGTTCTTAAAAAGAATCTTATAAGGGGTTTTCTTAAATTTATAAATATACCCACAATGGTCTATATCCCAATAAACTTGCTTTTTATCAATAAGATTCTCAGCAAATAAACAATGAATTAAACGTCTAAGTGCATTATTATTAGAGTGTTTTTCATTAATGTTAAAAGCTACTTTCTTTATAGGGTTACTTATCATGATCAGCCTCTTAAGCTACGAAAATGAATCAATTAACGGCATCTGTAATCTATATTCACTAAAGGGAGGATATAGATAAGAATATTTGAAAGATGATTTTAATAACGTTAGCATCACATAAAAGAATAGTAAATGATAATTATTCTTTTTTTTATTCTCAATTGTAAATGAGAGAAATAAATATGTTATTCAAATAATTAATAAGAAAGGTGAAATCTAGAAGATGTAACATGTCACGGAATGCTTCTTGCCATTTGTTATCATCAATATCTATTGACTTAAAGTAGCGGAGCATCCTTGTATACTGTAGTAGCCTTGGGCTTATTTATAGGTTTTTTTGCTTTTTTCAACTTGGTCAACAACCTGAAATTTAAAGGCAAGGGAATAATCGTGTTGACTGTGTTTTAGTGAGCAGTTTCTAACATTCTCCAATTGTGGATTGGGAAAGTGTTAACCTTATTTAGAATTGGTCAATTGATTAATAAAATGTTCATTATTTAATCATAATAAGCCTTTTTATTTTTTTTGTCATAATATAATTTCTATTTTTTGTTTTTTTTAATATAACATAATAAAAAAATAAGGAAATAAACATATGGAAAATATATTTATCGATGTTATTGATAAGGAATATGAATTTTTATGTCAATTATATTGGCAGGTTGAGGGAAATGGTCGATTTTCATATTCAATGATTAAGATAGAAGAAAAAACACAATTAAAATCTAAGGAAATAAAAACTATTGTTGCTAAAAGCTGTAAAGCCTATAGTTTAAAACTAAAATGTGTTTCATGTGGTGAAATAGAATGTCTACGAGATAGAAGCCACTTTTCACATTTAAACGGTCTTGAACATGTTTGTATTGATTGTATTCGTATAGAGAATGAAAAAGAAAGGCAGGAAAAAATTGAATACATTAATGACTTATTATTTTGTAAAAAAGAAAATGCATTAAGTATTAATGATCTTTCTTTTGAAAATAGTGTTTTTTTACTTTCACTTATACGGTATTGTGCGGATGAAAACTTAATGTATTTAGATAGCCTTAACAATCTGAAACATGAGAAATTAACACCGAGTTATAATTTTGATTTATTAATTATAGAACAGCTTTATGCTTCTGGTGTGATAGCAATAAGTACAGTTACTAATTTAAAATATTTAAGTGTTAGTGGTGATTATGTTTATTTTAATGATGAGTTTATGTGCTGGGAAGTTATTGTTAAAGAAACAGATAACTTATCATCGATTATTGATTTACTGGAGAGGAAATTATCTGATTTATATTACTTACAAGAAAATAAAAAATCACTAATTGAACTATGTAAAAAAAATAATCTATTTGAGTGTTTTTTTTATTTAAGCCATGAAATGAATGAATATAATTTCACATCTTTTCAAATTGGTGAAAAAACCACGAAAAACATCACCTGTTTATTAGAAAACTTATCTGTAGGGCAAGTTTTCTATATTATATCTAAAACAGTTACCGATGCTTTTATATATCACCAAAAAAAATCGACTAAAATCAACAAAGGGCAAGCTGCGAACTCTGTTGTTGATGCAATGAAGCGAATGCATGAAAGGTATATAGCTAATGGATGGTCAGTCTATTCAAAATATCGGCCTCGTCATTGCTCTCAATCAGTACTTTGTCAGGTTTTATTTGTATTTATCTTGCAAACAGATGATGGTGGTATTCATAAATCGTTAAAGCAAATTATAACTGACGATGATAAGGGGATTTTCTTGAATCATTAACACATAATTTTATGTCTTAATGATTCAATCACCTAATCTTGCTGCATAGGAACGTAAAACACATTTTTCATACTAGATAATTTTAAAATAATATCAGCACCAAGAATGATAAAATTAAGTATTATTATTTGTTTATAAATTCACCTTAATTATTATATTTAGTGTTTGTTATTTAAATTCAATATATAAATATATTGGGAAAATAAATTCGTAATATACTGATGATAAGAATAACCCGACAATCTGTTTTTGCCGGGTTATTCTTTATTAAAATGAAAATTTACTTTTTTCATTGTATCTTTCTATTAATATGTCTTTCCCATTTTTTAACGTGATTTTGTGAGTAAATCGATCATCATTTGTTGTTAGTTCTTTGTTTTTATTGGCTATTTTGATTGTGTGATTATTTATTTTATATATGGAACCATCAGGTTCATTTTTTAATAAACTAAACATATTGATAAAAATTGCATTGTCATTATTTATTCTGTTTTTATTATGATTGTGTATTAGCTCTATTTTTTTTGAGTCTGGTGAACTGTAAATAAAGTAAAGATTTTTTTTCGTTAAATCATTTCCAAATGCGTAATTATCGTATTCTGATAATTCTTTTTTTATGTAACTTTGTGGTTTATTCGTTTGTGTTTTTTTAAAACTGTCTGTTTTTCTATCTAACTCTTCAAATTTCTTCTTTAATGAAGCTACACAGTCAGTGTTAATGGGCTTTTCTTTTATATTATAGACAAATGGTTTCTTATTATTAATAAAATTATTGTTTTTATTTGTCTCTATAAGTAATTTTAATTCATTTACTTTCATTTTAAATTATCTCCATTTTATTTCTTATTTTTAGTTTATTGGAGTGGGGTTATTATCGATATCAAAAAAAGAGACTAAGTCTACCCTTTTAATAAATTTTCTAAATCACTAAATATAGATTGCCATTCATTATCATCAATTTCCATAAATCCCATATAGCGCAGCATAAAAGCGCCTTCAGTGGCTAGAAAAACAATTCTGGCCTGTTTACCTTTTTCTGTTGAGGTGTCTAACTTAGCAAGCCGTTCACGGTACCAAATACGCGTACTTTCCAGATATTCAGGGGTTTGTAATAAGGATGCCATTAAGGAAGCGCCTTTTGCCATCGAGACTTTGTCGTGCTGGTGGGTCGCTTGCATATGCGCAAAAATTTTCCCTTCAGGGGAGTTATCTTGTTCAATTGTTTGATTGAAAATTTCATCATAGGACTGGCCCCAACGCTCAAACATTGCATCGATTAAGGCATCTTTATTGCCAAAACAATATTGAACCCCACCTTTAGATATCCCCATCGCTTTGGCGACTGCGTCGATAGTGAGCGCTGTAGCGCCTTGCTGTAGAACAATGTCTTCAGCAGTATCAAGTAATTTTTCTCTATCGATTGTTCGTTGACGTCCCATTTAGAAAAACCTCTTTTCAATACGTACGTATGGATTTATATTGTAGCACGATCAGCACAGAAATCATGATCAAATAAACTCATTGAGAGAATTTTATGTTAACCGATTATAAGCGCTGGATAGTGCTTCTATTAGTTTCAAGTGTACTGTTTCTTATCGTTATTGATGTCACTGTACTGTATACCGCATTACCTAAATTAACCCATGATTTAGGCGCTACGTCATCTGAAAAACTGTGGATAATGAATGCGTACCCACTGGTTGTCGCTGGGTTATTACCTGCAGCGGGGATGCTAAGTGATAAAGTCGGTCACAAACAAATGTTTTTGTTGGGGCTGCCGTTATTTGGTTTAGCCTCGTTGTGTGCTGCATTTTCACCAACAGCAACAAGTTTGATTTTGTCTCGTGGCTTTTTGGCTGTAGGTGCCGCAGTAAGTATGCCTGCCACCCTTGCGATTGTAAGGCATGTTTTTTTAGACCCGAAAGAAAGGGCGTTAGCAATTGGAATATGGTCGGCAGTTGCTTCAGGTGGGGCGGCAATAGGCCCTTTGATCGGCGGTATCTTACTTAACCACTTTTGGTGGGGCTCTGTTTTTTTAATTAATGTACCCGTCGTTTTATTGGTTATTCCGTTCGCTTGTTATTTAATCCCCAAATGTGGTGGTAACAGCGATAAAAAAATCGATATTTTAGGTTCCATTCTAGTGCTAATTGGTTTAATTGGCGTTATTTATGCGTTGAAAGAGCTCGGTAAACCTTATACCGACTGGCCGGCGGTATTGGTTTCAGGTGTTATTGGGGTTTTCTTTTTGGTGGTATTTAGAAACCGACAAGTGAAATCAACATCACCAATGATTGATTTTACGCTATTAAAGCACCCTAAATTCAATGCAGGGTTGATGATGGCGATTTTATCCATTGTGGTTATTGTTGGTGTCGAATTATTACTAAGTCAACGTTTACAACTGGTATTGGGCTATACCCCATTTCAAGCTGCGTTGTACATCATCCCAATACCCTTAGCGTCAGTATTTGCAGCACCTTTAGCCGGTATGTTCTTACATAAGTTGGGTGAGATTAAACTTACCATTTTAGGGTTTAGTTGTACGCTAATTGGTGTTGTGGGATTGGCTGTCGTTTATCAAACATCAACGGGTATCTTACTGCTTTCATTTCTTTTTCTTATTGGTTTTGGTCTTGGTGCGATATTCACGACAGCATCAACGACAGTGATGTTAAACGCCCCTGATGAAAAAGCGGGTATGGCAGCATCAATTGAAGAAATTGCTTATGAAATTGGCAGTGTCTTAGGTGTCACCTTTATGGGGGGGCTAATGAGTGCTATCTATACGTTAAAACTCTCATTACCTGAAGACATGACTGTCAGCGATAAAGTTTATGATAGTATTGATGAGGCCTTATTAGTTTCTGAATCACTACCAGAAAATACTGCATCAGCATTGATAAATCAGGCAAATATTGCCTTTGACCATGCTTTCTTAGGGGTGATGGTAGCAACTATTTTTGTTCTGCTGATCAGTATTATTGTTCTGCCTTATTTGTTACGTTCCAAAAAGGCATTAGTAAATTAATTAGGTTGATTTTCCCGCAAAAAGGGAGCTTTTACTCCCTTTTGCTCTTTATTTTATTTTGCGGATTAATACCGTTGCTAGTAATGGGCTAATTGCAAATAGGGCGAATAACCAGATTGAAGCTTGCTGTGCCCCCGCGATCCCCCCAGGATTAATTAGTCCGCTATTATTGACGACGACTCCTACTAAGGCCGCAGATAGCGCAGTTGCATACAATTGAATGGTAATAATAGAAGATGACGCAAGGTTTTCCTCTCCCTCTGGCGCATTCTTAAAAACACGTAATACCAGATGTGGCCAACACACACCAATTCCTAGACCAACCCCTGCCATGGCGATGAGATAAATAACGAATAATGGCCATGATTCGATAACTTGTTGATTATGAGTTAGAACAGCAAGCGCAATTAAAGAAATAAATATGATGACCGGGCCTGTTCGAATAATTCGGATAACAATAGCACCTGTTTTATTGGCACTAAAGAGTGCCCCAAGAGTCCAACCCGCAGCCATTATTGCGGTTAAATAACCTGCTGTGAGCGGAGAAAACAGATGGATGGTTTGTAAGAAATAAGGGACATAAATTTCTGTTGTCATGCCTCCAACTAACAAACACATGGTTAAAAATATGACGCCAAGTGGACTTTTGAGTGAATAGGCTCCCGTCGGTAATAAACGTTTTTCATTTTTGCCATCGAGTAAGGCAATCGTCAGCAGTATGGCTAGGCCAATTAATAAACCAATAAGGTTCATGAATAAGCTGTCAGACAAACTTCCAATTGAAATAGCAAGAACGGATATCACTAACAAAGAAATCGCTAAGAATGGGATTTTGTTAGTTTTTGGTGCCTGGGATTGTTTTTTGGGGAGTTGATTGATGACAATGAGCGCTAGAAAAATAGCGACAGGTAGTAAAGCCCAAAATGCCCAACGCCAATGGCCACTTTCAGCAAAAATACCTCCAATTGCAGGGCCATAGAGTGTTGCTATTCCCCACATACCCGAAACGACACCCATGGCTCGGGACCATAAGTTTTCAGTAAAAACAATGCGAATTAATGCGTAGCTCAGAGCAAATAAAATACCGCCACCCAGTCCTTGTAATGCCCTGCCTCCCAGCAACACTAGCATTGATGGGGAAGCTGCACACCAAATAGACCCTAAAGAAAAGAGAATGAGTGCGAATAAATAAGAAAACTTAGGCCCAAAGCTGTCTAATACTTTACTGGAAAGGGCTGAACCGACAATTGATGTTGCCACAAATAAAGTGGTATTCCATGCATAATATTCAAGACCGCCAATGTCATTAACAACACTAGGCAATATGGTTGTTACGATATAAATATTGATAGCGTGTAGCGCAACACCACCAGTTAAGGCGATAGTGAGTAATGCATTGGTGCCACTAAGTAAATCAGCCCACTTGGCTTGAGATACGGTTGATGTTTCATTGCTCATAGAGAGACCCGCTAGACGGAATAGTAGAAAAAGATGTATTATACAAGTAATCGCTTGGATAATAGAGTCGCATAATGATTAATGCAAGTAATTACTTTGATAATTTAAATCTAACGCAGGCTGTGGATAAGGTTCTATTTTGTATCAAAACTAAAGGACCAATTTCTACCGCAGTGATCGCAAATGACTTAAATATGACTGGGGAAGCTGCAAGGCAACACATTCAAAAACTCACTTCGTTGGGGCTAGTTGAAGGTGCGCAGTGCTTATCACAAACAGGGGCAGGGCGCCCTCGGCAAAATTGGGTGTTAACGGAATTAGGGCATCAACGTTTTCCTGATACTCATGCGCAACTTGCTCTTCAATTAATTAATTCTGTTCAAACTATTTTTGGTGATGAAGGGCTAGAAAAGCTGATTAGCCAAAGGGAAATGGAAAGCCGAGAAAAATATTTTGCCCGTTGTAAAAATTTACCATTAGCTGAGCGGCTTGAAGAGCTGGCTGAAGTGCGTAGCGAAGAAGGGTATATGGCGAAGGTTGAACAAGATGATGACAGTTGGTTGTTTATCGAAAACCATTGTCCAATTTGTGCAGCAGCCACCGCTTGCCAAAACTTTTGTCGTTCGGAATTGGCGTTGTTCAGTGAGATTGTGGGTGATGATGGTAGCATTGAGCGCGAACAGTACTTATTAAATGGTGCTGGACGTTGTGTGTATCGTGTGAAGGTTAAAAGCTAAATACCGAGACACCTTGGTATTTAGCTTAATAATAGTATTATCTCTCAATTATTAGTGTTTCAGTTGACTCAACATGTGGTGCCAGCTCTTCGCTATCAAGCCATAGCGGCTTTTTACCAAACTGTTGGTATAATGAGAGTTGGTCTTGGTAGTGAGGTGACGGTTTTCCTTGCGGGGAAATAAAGCCACTTTGCCCTGGAGCAACAATATCCCATGCATTCACTCCTTTTTCGGTAAATACGATTAGGTCGTTCTCAGTTCCCCGGTTGTGATATTCATTTTGATGAAAATTTTCTTGAGGTAAGGCTTGTGGTATACCAAAAAAATTATTTTCACGGAAGGTTAATGCCGTGGCTGGTGTTTGCCAATTGGCTGGGGTATCACCATATTTTGCTATCATTTTTTGGTAAGTAGTATTCAATGCCTTTTTAATAACATCATTCCGCGGTTGTCCTGAAAATAAATCGATAGACTGAGGTATTGGAGATTTATCTTCTAAAAGTGATTCATACAGTAATTTTGCACCTGTACTGATATTTAATGACCCAGTAGGGCCTTCTTGTGTCGTTTCATAACCACTCGCTAGATACCATTTATCAAATGGTGCAGGGACGGTTTGGCCTAGGGTGGCTTTAAGCATTTCTTTTAGCCAGATATCGAGAATAGCAGACCCTGGGTGAATATAGTGTTTTCCATCACTTGATAACTGGTTTATACCATCCCATTGCTGGAGAATGGACACTAATTTGACCGCATTGTCAGTTGACGGCAAACCTTGTGTTGCTTGAGTTAAAAAAGGTGTAAACAAGCGATGATTGAGGTCGACACGGCTAGTTTGCTGCAAAATCGTCCACATATCATCAGCCGTTAACTTATCATAAGCCTCAATGCGGCTATCGATTTCTGTCACCCTGTCTGCACTTCCCCATAAGAAGGCAAACAAGTCGCTAGCGGGATAATTTTTAGCTGGGGAGTTATTCCAGTTGGCGATGTAGCCGGATTTGGGATTATAGACTTTCGGGTTATTTGTAAAGGGTTGCGTCCCTTTCCAGTCCCATTCTCCCGTACCTGATACGGGTAAACGAGGATCATGGTTTATTTGGCGCTCGGGGTAGTGCCCGGTATGGACATAGCCAATGTTTCCGCCTTTATCCGCATAATACCAATTGATTGTCAGTGCTTGGTTTTGTGCTTGGTCTAGCCATTGCTGCCAGTTTTGCGCTTGCCCTTGCTTCACCCAAGCCATTAAGGATGTAAGCTCTTTGCCGTCCCATGCGCGAGCTTTGCTGTATGCGGTGTGAGTTGTATTATCTCGCTTGACCACATTACCATGCACAGTGCGGTATACTTCAAAAAGTATGGGTTTTTCACCTTTTATATTCAATGTCTCTTGGCGCGATAGCATTTGTTTCCACTGTCCTTGGTGGAGGTAGCTATTTGGGTCTTCAGGTGAAATCTGTTCTGCAAAAATATCAACGCCGTCACCAAAACCAGCCGTAGAGCCCCAAGAAATTTGCCCGTTATGACCGAATAAAATAGCGGGATAAGCAAACGGTGTATTTCCAACAAGATTAAACCCTGCTCCATGTAAACCTATACCGTATGTATATGCTGGGTTAAACCAACAAAATTGTGGACCATTAAGTAAAATGGCTTTTGCGTCAGAAGCTTTTGCTTTTCCAACAAGCCAAACATTGCTGGTGGTTGGGTACCCAGCTAGCCCATTAGCACCACCTTGCTCATATTGCTGAGCGATTAGCACATTATTTTCCTGAGAAGAAAGCGCAATTAATTTTCCCGTTGCATCTTTTGCCGTGCGTTCAAACATTGGAGCAGTAAGTCGGTAATCACTAATTTGATTCAACTGCGTTATATTTTTTGTTTTTTGTGAGTCTGAATAGGTAAATTCTTCTGATGATATTGTTGTGGGTGCATTGGGATTATTAAGCCAATTAATTTGGTTAAAGAACTCTACTCCCATTTGTTCACCATACTTATCTTTAAGCGCAGTGAGTAATGCCAGATTATCAATTTCACTATTCATATCAGAAAAGCGGTTTGCCATTGTACCGACCATAATCATCGCAACATCAAAACTTGTCCATTGGGATGGTAAAAAATCATAATCAATAAACTGTTTAGGCATTAAGTCATCAGGTTTAGCATTGATTTGTTTAATCCATGCATTCATGCCATCTGCATAACCTCTTAAAATATCTTGTTCTTTAGAGGGTAGCTGCGTGATTTGTTTGTGGATGGAATCAGGCCAATAGTTATTTCTGATTTCTTTATCAAAAGAAATGTAATCTTTACCTAATACTTCGGAAACCGTACCTTGAGTACTGCGTTTAGCCATTTCCATTTGGAATAATCGGTCTTGTGCCACTGCATAGCCGTATCCATAGAAAAGGCTATAAGTATCACTGGCATAGATGTGAGGAACGCCGTAGTTATCTCGTTCAATTTTAATTTGAGTTGACTGAGAAAATGATGAGAGCGATAGCGAGCTTAAACTAAAAGCAATAGCGATTGAAATGAGATGTTTTTTCATTTATTGAGTCCCATGTTGTTATTATTTTTTGAGACTATCATTATTATATTGTTAATAAATGGTTAATTTATGGTTAATTGTTAATATATGAATCATGATCACAAAAAAGGATACATAAATTTAGATAAATTACAAAAAATGAGTCACAACTGTGTTGGGATACTATTTAAGGTGAGAGATTATGGGTTTTTTGATGGAAACGATGACTTAGCCATGCATAGATGACCCCAGCAATAGCCCCTGCTATATGGGATTCAGTTGAGATGTACAAGTGAGTCGGTAATAAGCCGCTAGCCATTGTGCCAAAATAGAATAGCACTAATAACGCGATAGCTATATCAACCCAGCTTCGGCGGAAAAAACCTTGGGCGATGAGTAAGCCCCATAAACCAAAAACCCAACCACTGGCACCGATATGAATAGCATTACGACCTAATAACCAAACAGCAAAACCCCCAACAACAATGATAAACAGTGATGCAAGCAAATATGCCTTAATAGTACGGTGCAGTAATAGGGCACTTAGTATGATAAATGGCGGTAAATTACTGAATAAGTGCCCCCAATTACCATGGATAAATGGGGCAAAGAATATACCGATGAGCCCGGTCATAGTGCGAGGTATAATCCCGAATGAAGTTAACCCCCCAGCCATTAAGCTATTAATAAGCTGTACCGCAATAAAAATTGCGACAATGCAGACTAATAGCTTAATGCGAGGATGCCCTTGTAAATATTTCATTAGTGGTTACCCAGCGCTTGTACACTTTCAACAAGCGACGCTAACTGACCAACAACCCGATCACCAATATCTGTATTATCACCACCTAAAGATTTATTACGCATAAAGTCTTTCTTAATTTGTTGCCAACGTGCTGCATCTTTTTCGGTAAGTGTTCCTCGTAACTCAGCGAGTTTGAGTAAGTTTTCTTCTGCGCCGGTTGTGAGCAGCTGTGCCTCACCCAAGTAGTGGTCATCTAGTAATCTTTCAAGTTCATCATTATTCATAACGGAAGAGACTTTTTCGCTGAGCTTATTCATATTACGGTAACTACCTTGCAAGCGAAATGCGGGTTCTGTCCGGTACTTATCGGATTGTGCTGCACTGGCGATATAGTGTTGATTCACTTTCAATACAACATCTCGTAACTTGATTAATTTACTGATTACCGATGTGATTTCATTAATTTCTGCATCAGAGTACGGGTAACTTAAAGTGTTGGTAGAGACAGATTTACCCATCGCTTTATCAACAAATAAGTACAGGTCGTTCAGGTCTCGTAATGCAAGAGGGGCTAATACTGGGTTTGATGTCAGGCTGTTTTCTATATAGCTCAGGGAAAATGCTTCATCCATACCACCTAATACCTCACCAAGGTTATAAATATCAGCGCGGTTTGCAAGCATATCAGGGATTCGGAAAACTTCCCCTGACTCGGTATAGGGGTTACCTGCCATAACGACACAGAATTTTTTACCCCGCATATCATAAGTTTTGGTTTTGCCTTTCCAAACGCCTTCAATACGCCTTGTTCCATCACATAAGGAAATAAATTTTTGCAAAAACTCAGGGTGAGTGTGCTGAATATCATCAACGTATAACATCACATTATTACCCATTTCTAAAGCTAAATTGAGTTTTTCTAGCTCTTGTCTTGCCGTTGCATTAGGCGCTTGTTCAGGGTCTAGAGAAAGCACATCATGGCCAAGAGCAGGGCCGTTGACCTTCATAAAAATTAGCCCTAAACGGTCTGCGGCATATTCCATTAAGGTAGTTTTACCGTACCCTGGTGGTGAGATCATTAAGAGTAGCCCCATGAGGTCAGTGCGTTTACCTTCCCCTAAAGCCCCAATTTGTTTTGCCATGTTATCGCCTATGATAGGCAAATAGACATCGTTTATCAGTTTATTACGTACAAAAGAACTTAATGGCTTTGCTTTATATTCATGCAGTTTTAAACGGCTACGCTCTTCAGTAACAATCTGTTGGCGCAGTGCTTGATACTGACGAAATTCGGGGATAAAACGTTTCCGTTGCCCTCGCATACGGCTGAAGTAGTCATCTAAACTCAGTGATAGAGTTTGGTTTTCAATGGTCGCATGTTCGCCAAGTAACCCGTTAACTTTAAAGTAAAGGTCAGCTTCACTAAAGCGAGCGGAAGCCGCTTTATCTAAGATAATAATGGCAATAGCACCGGGTATGTATGGAACAAGGTGAGAAAATTCAGGGGTTGAGCACAGCCCTTGTAACCAGTTTTGAACTAATGACCAGCGCTGGGCATAGCGAGCCCCTAAATTTTGTTGTGAGCGATTAAAATCTCCCCACATATGGGCTTCTTCTAAGCGGCTCTGGAGTGCTAAAACTAATTCTCTTGCATATTTGCTATAGACGAGTTCTATCGGGGTTCTTGCAAGTGCAAAGCTAAGATATTCGGCGGCTTGAGTCTGCTCATAAGCTTGGCATTGAATGGGGTTATCTTGTAAAAACAAGCTAATTCCCGCTTCGATTTCGGCTTGTAGGTCAAGTAATGCATTGTCATTATGGAATAATTGGTGAATATTCATGGCTGTTCTTGCACGTTCAGGCCATAGTGCAGGAAAATCGTCATTTTGAACTTGTTGCCAATAAATAGCTGCGATAGCACGGGCTGTTGGGCTATACCGTAATAGATCAGCACTTTCACCGATTGGCAGTAGTTTTTTCAGTAAAGCAACAGCATCGTGGTCATGAATACCTTTTTCATAACCTTCTTTATAACGTGGGCTCGCAAAATCACGGACAATTTTTTCAAGTTTTTCCGTTGATGTTAATGCGTTTTTTAGGATATCAAAATTTAGCCCTTCTTGGCGTTTTGTTGCTGCATAGATAATTGAATAAGCAAGATATTCCGCGCGGTAAACCGTATCAGATTCAGACTCTAATGAGGCGCTCCAATAAGGTTTTAGCTGTGATAGTTGTTCATTTTCTATTGGTTCTTGGAAATCTGTCCCGGTGAGATAAACCCATAGTTGTTCATTTTTCGGTAAAATGGTGAGGTCCAGCTCTTGGGTATTTACACTGAACCGGTGACGCCCGAGCTTAATGACATTTCCACCATTTTCAAAAATATCTGTTTTATCACGTAAAACTCGAATGGCTTGGTCCCGAGAAGATTTCAGACGTGCGTCAATATCATCAGCTTTAACGTTATCGTTAATTTCCCTTAATTTTTCAATAATTTCACGGGTTTTAAGCGCCAGAGGGTCTGAGGCAAAGAAAGCATTGAGTTCATCTTGAGACTGTAAACGAGTTGTTCGTCGTTGCAGGCTGTCTAGTAGACGGTCTGCAGCAGTGACTAAATTTTGTGCGCGGCGCTGGCGGTCATCAATAAGAACTTGTTTATGAGATTCAAAGGTTTCGAGTAATTCTTCACGCTTTTCCAATATATCATCAAGAAATTCATCATGGCTGCTAAATTGGCTTTCGAGCTCCTCTAACTGAACGAGTAATCTTGATAGCTGATCATCACAACGTTCAGGGTCAGTGGCAAGAGACAGTGCATTGGTAATGCCTTGGCTAAACAGCCGGAATTGTGCACCAAATTGAGCGACGGTTTCCACACTGCTTTGTGATTTTCGTTTTTGTTGTAAGCGAGCTCGGGATTGGTTTAACTGAGCATAGATTTGAGAAATAGCATCAATAATGTGGGTTTGTTGTGTAACATCGTTGAAGCTTAGTGATGCCATTAGGTTTGAAAGCATATCTAAGTCAGCAGACATTTTTTCCATATCTTTCATGGGAATGTCTAGCTGGGCACTGTTTTGGGCTTTTTCTATTTGTTCTTCGAAAACAGTTAATTGTGTTTTAAAGGGCTGTAACGCTTTATCACTAGCAAGAAAAACAGCGGTTTCTTGTGATACATATTGTTGATTTTTCTCTATTTCGCTTTCCATTTCGCTAAGTCTTTCTAAATCCATATAGCGAAATTCACGCAGTGAAATCAAGTGACCGCGTTGAGCACTCAGGGCATTTAAGCCATCAACAAATTGTTGAATATCAGCCCAACTTTCAGGCAATGTTAATGAAAGCAGTGATTTTTGGCGGCTGATGGCTTCATTCATTGATTTGGCAGATTGCTGCCGTATGCTTTCGACCTTTTCATATTCATCAAGGACGAGCTCACTTGTTTGACTGATTTCTTTAAGCAATTTACCAATACCAAGGCATTGCTCATCACCAAACCAGTAATAAATATCCAGTAAATTTTTTGCTTGTTGGCTAAGTTGTTCGTAGCGAGCGATAGAAATTTGGCTGCCTTCTATTTCTTTGGATACATGCAATATTTCAGAAATACCACGAACTAAGTCTGCATTACCTATACGGCCTAAAAAACCGCTACGAGTAGGCTGTTTGTCGGCAAACTCTTCTGAGTAAAATGGGGTCTGCCAAACTTGCATTGGGTGAACGCGAGTCGCTTCTTCCCCTTCGCCTTCAAATAACACCATTTTTCCATCTTCCAGCATGGCATAACCATGCCCAATGAGTGGAATTGAAAGTGTTCGTTCAATTAAATTGTAATTGAATAGGGCAATACGACCTTGATTTGGAGAATAGAAAACATATAGAACATCCTCTCCATTTGGGGAACGACGTAAACGGCGAAAACGCATTCCATCCATAGGCTGTTCAAACGTTTTATAATCACCATTTTGTAAGTAGTAACCGCCAGGGAAAATAATACCGTGGTCTTCTGGTAACTGGACGCACGCTTGCCCAATAGCATCAATACGTTGTACGGATTGGGATAACGTGTTGTAAACTAAATAACGCCAAGTTTCTTCCCGATAAGGTAAAACTTTTAAGATAATTAAACTGCCAGTTTGTGCGTATTCAATTTGGGCGTCGTCTAGTGATTGGTTTTTATCAAGAACCGCTTCTCGGTAAATCCCCAAACCATCTTCAGTGTTATTTTCACACTTGATGGTTAAATCACCGCCGATAGTTTCAATGAATACTGTGTCAAGAATATTGATGTGAGGGTATCGGCCGTTAACGGTGTCTTCTCGCGTGGTTTTTTGCCATTCAAAGTCATAGGCTGGTGGGAGGGCGATATCGCGTTCACCCCGGTTATCAATATACTCAATTTTGCGTTTGTCGCTGGAGATTGACCAGCGAAAAACTCGCACGTCCGTGATGCGATCGCCAATTTGAAAACTAGCAAGAAGTTTGCCGTCCCGTTCAACAAGTTGCAGTAACTGTGTGTTCTTATAATAGGTATAGAGTTCAGTAAAATCTTGAACAAAGCGATTATCACTCAAGAAGGTATCTTCATAAGGGACTGCTTCAACATCAAACTCATTGTCGTTTTCAATTAACCGATATAGTGAAAATACATCTTCGAGGTGCGTTTCTTTTTTTAGGCCGAGGAATACGTTATAGCCAAATAAAAGCCACTCGCCAACGCGGACAATGTCCCTTGCTTGGCAATTATTTTCAGTACGAATGCGAATGCGGCCAATGATATCCATTTGGCTCTGGCCGAATTCATCCAACCGCATTTCATTGAGTTGAGCGGCTTTTTGATGAAGTTGTTGCCCTTGGTCGGTCAGGCGTTTGCGTAATATTTCATAAGCACCACCTTCTGCAACAGCACTATCGAGTATTTCTTGTTCGCGATCCGTATCCTGAATATCTGACATTGCGCAGCGAATTCCCTTAACTAAGACAATAAAAATGAAAAACAATAGGGGTAGGTTCACTACCCCAATGTGCTAAAGGTTTACAGTTGGTCATCCGTTGGTGGAATCGGTTTTGATATGACCGTTTTTGCTGGCTGATTAACCCCTTTAGCTGCCATAAAACCGTTTATAAGATCTTGAACTTCCGGGTTTTTCAATAATGCGGCAATATCAACTTTTTTGTCTTCTTTGCTACGATTAATGAGTTTTTCAACATTTTCTTTTGCGAAACTGCTTTTATCCATAAAACCATCAACGGCTTTTCCGAGGCTTAGTGCTTTAGAGAAGGTGTTGAAGAAGCTGCCATCACCGCCCACAATTTCAATATTGGTTTTGCTAAGCGCTGCAGCCAATACATCAGCTTGCTCCCGGGCAATTTCTTTATTGGCGTCGATAGATGCCATGGCTTGTTCAAATTCTTTCTCAAGGCGCATACGAAACTCTTCATGAGAGCGAGCGGTATCGCTGAGATGATCCATAGATTTAAATTTGTCAGTTAAACCATCGGCTTCAGCTTTCAAGCGTTGGCGGATAACTTCTGCTTGTGCTGAACCTAATTGGCCTTCTCCTCGAGCTTGTGCTGCCAGTTTTTCTTCCAGTACTTTCGCATCAGCCAAGCCTAGTTTTTCTTTGGCATTGGCTTGTTGTTCTTCACCACGAGCTTGAGCAGCTAATTTCTCTTCAAGGATTTTCGCTTCAGCAAATCCTTGTTGTTGTTCTGCTTTGGCTTTGGCTTCCATTACCTGAGCTTCTGTTAAGCCTTTTTCTTTCAGCCCACGTGCTTCCGCTAACAATTTCTCAGCTGTAATGTTGGCAAGAACAAGACCTTCTTTTTCTTCTGCCTCTGCGGTTGCTTGGCGAACTCGAGCTTCTGCTAAACCTAATGCCGCATGTTCAGCTTCAACCCCTTCAGCTAAGCGTTTTTTGGCTTCAGCTTGTTTTGCTGATGCTTCTAATTCTGCTTGTGCCATGGTGCTTATTTCTTCTGCACGGTGCTTAGCACTGGCTTCATCGGCTTCGGCTTTTTTCACTTGGCGAACTAACGATTCTTCCGCTTCTGCTTGTGCATTAATCACTGTGACTTGGCGCATACGTTCAGCTTCAGAGACTTCACGAACTTCTTTGATTCGTTCCTCTTCCTGTGCCACGGTTTTTTCAACTGCTACACGTTCACGTATAACATTGGAGATATTTTTGCGTTCTTCTTCGAGTGCTTTTTCTTTTTCTATGCGCTGTAATTCAACTTCTCTTTCACGGGCAACAATTTCAAGCTCACGTGCTCGGCTCACTCGCTCTTCTTCGATAGCTACAGCACGAGTACGGTTTTGTTGAGCGACTTCAACTTCACGCATACGGTTTTCTTCACGGATTTCAATTTCTTGCTGGGTTTGAATACGCGCTTGCTCTGCTTTAAGGCGTTCTTCTTCTTGAACACGTAAAGTTTCAGCTTGTTCACGGGCACGAATATTATCAATTTCACGTTTTTGGCGAGCTTCGGCATCGGCTTGTTGGCGCTCTAAAGCTAAACTTGCTTCGCGGGTTTCAACGTTTTTCTTTTGAATTGCGAGCTCTTGGTCACGCTCTTTTTGGTTGGTCTCAATATTGTGAATTGCGGTGATTTCAGTAATTTTACGAATACCTTCGGAGTCAAAGATATTATTTGGGTCTAAGGCTGATTTAGGTGTTTGTTCTAGATAATCAATAGCCACATCTTCAAGGGCGTAGCCGTTAAGGTCCTTTCCTATCACATCAACAATGCGATCACGGAAGTCTTGTCTGTTTTCAAATAAAGTGGCTAAATCCAGTTGCTTACCTACTGTTTTTAAAGCTTCAGAGAATTTTGCACTGAATAACGTGCTGACCGCTTGATGGTCTGATGCACGGTCAACACCGATAGCTTTTGCAACTTTCAGCACGTCTTCCGTCGTTTCATTCACTCGCAAATAGAAAGCAACGGTGATATCAGCACGTAAGTTATCATGACAAATCAAGCCATCTTTACCGCGGCGATCAACTTCAAGTGTTAGCAAAGAAATACGCATGAATTCTTTTTTGTAGATGACAGGGTAAACTAATGCCCCTGTAAAATGCACTTTAGGCTGTGATGACATGTCATTGACAATCAAAGCAGTACCTTGTGGGACTTTGATATAGAAGGCTTTGAATAACCCAAAGAACCCTAAAATAACTAGGATGATCCCCCCGATAATTGTTAAAAAGGGCATTAGTGCAGCCAAGTCCATATTGATTCTCCATTGGTTCTGACGATGACGTCATTTCGATTATGCAAGCAAGATGTTTATTTTTAAAAAGAGAAGTTATCCGTGGCGAAATTCATTTTCACTGACAACTTGATAACTGTGCGATGCTGCGTCATAGCTAATGATGACTACACGATCACCGCGTTTTAACTGTTCTGAGGATGGGGCGCGTATTTGTAGAATTAACCCAGCTCCACCATCTTCTAATAGTGCCTCGCCATTTTGTTCAGTTACCGCTCCTGACCGCACGGTGGCGTATTTACCAATAAGCTGTTGTACTGTTTTTGGTTTATTGAGGCTTATTAGTTTTTTGCGCACAGGTTTTAAGCACAAAGCGGTTAAATGAAGAGAGATAAATAGGGTGATCGCAAAAACGGCGAAGCTGACGAGATAGCGTAATAAGTCAGTATCAATGAAGCGAATAAAGATATGTACGCTGAAATAACTGATTATCCAGCCAAAAAGAGTAAATAACGTGACAATAATAGTGACAGGGATCCCTGCTAAGCCAAGCTTAGTTAACCAGCCAGCAAAACCGGTTGCATCAATACCGGCATCAAATTCGGTATCAATATTAAATACGTCGATATCCAATAAACCAAAAGCGGCACATAACCAATAAAATAAAACAATGATTAGCAAACCACTAAAGATAATTGTTGGGAACATCAAACTGTTATGGAAAAACAAACTCATAGGGTTTTCTCTTTATTATTAATACATTATTGAGTTTACGTGAAAAGTAACGTTTGTTTAATTTATCACCATAAAATAATTTAACTTAATAATATATTTTTTAATTAATAGCAGTATCAGACTAGTCTATAAGCACTTTTATTTTTTGGGAGTTTCTTATAACACTGGTTGTTTATCCAGTTTTATTTGGTGAAGTTATTCCTAAAGTCTTATCGATAATAACAGGGCATTGATAGGAGAGAATTTTACCATTAATCGTTAAGTTGATGATAATCATTCTCAAACAAAGAATGGGGGTTTAAAGTACAAAATGGGGAGAATAGAGTTGATTAAGGTGATAAATTTGCGCTTCACTGTTTAAAGCATCTATGAAGCGCAAAAAAGTAAGATTAGTCTATCAAGTTCAGGAATGCCGCACCTCGTGCACCTCCAGAGTCACCATAACGTGCTTTTTCAATTGCAGGTAGTGTTGCGATGCCATAAAGGTATTGTGGAAGCACTTCTGGTAGTTGTTTATAGATCTCTTCAAACTGTGACAAACCTCCGCCAATAACCACTAAATCGGGGTCAAAAACAGTGACAATTTGCCCCATAAACATCGCAAGTAATGACATATAGCGGTTAACATGTTCTTTTGCTTGAATATCACCTTGTTTATATTGTTCGATAATTTCGATAGCGGAACGTTTTTCATTGGTGAATGAGGAATAAATACGCTCAAAGCCTGGGCCTGATAGGTAGGTTTCAAAACAAGCAGTTTGGCCACAGCCGCAAGTTATTTCAGGAACTTTTTCCCCTAATAGCTTGGCTCCACGAACGCTGAGGTTCATGTGGCCTATTTCTCCAGCGATTCCATTTTTACCAGATAAAACTTTGCCATTTATAATAAACCCACCGCCCACACCTGTCCCTAAAATTAAACCAAGGACGGTAGGGTAGCGTTTGAAGTCAGGGTCCCAAGCTTCTGATAATGCAAAGCAATTTGCATCATTTTCTACTTTTACTGGGCGTTGTAATATATTTGCAAGGTCATGAATTAAAGGTTTGTATTGTGCAGTAGGGACATTGGTTGTAAATACGGTTCCTTCAGCATGGTTTACGATACCGGGAACGCCAACACCTACTTTTCCTTGGCAGTTAAATTTTTCATCTGCTTCTTGTGTGAGCTCGAGAAATGTATTTAAGAGCGTTTGGTAGTCATCTTTGGGTGTAGGAACACGCTTTTGCCAGACCTGATTTAATTCGTTGTCAAAGACGGCAAGTTCAATTTTTGTCCCGCCCATGTCAAAGCCGTAATACATTTTCATCTTCCCCTAATGGTTTATTTATTAAAAAGATAACGTATCTATTTGATAAATAATAAATGATGGAATCTACTGATCTAATTATACAAAAGTTCATCAGAGGATAAATTACTGTTTTGGTTTTTATTTTGTATATGGCACCTTTTCTTAACTTTTAGCCTTTTTGAACCTTTTTGAATAAAAAATAATTGCACCACTATTTTAAATGCGTTATTGTTATATTATAACATTACATCTAGGTGGTTATTATGAAACAGGGGATCCATCCACAATACCGCACCGTGGTTTTCCATGACACAAGTGCAGACGCCTATTTTAAAGTAGGTTCAACAATAAAAACTGAAAAAACAATCGAGTATGAGGGTGAAATATTTCCATATGTCACGCTTGATGTCTCTTCTCAGTCACATCCGTTTTATACCGGTAAACAGAAAATGATTTCTCAGGAAGGTAAAACGGCACAGTTCCAGAAACGCTTTGGTCGTTTTTTACAGTCAGAGGGTAAATAAAGATGAAAGTACTGAGTTCATTAAAAACGGCAAAAACCCGTCATCCAGATTGCCAAATTGTTCGCCGTCGTGGGCGGGTGTATGTCATTTGTAAAACAAACCCGCGCTTTAAAGCAGTTCAAGGCTGCAAGAAAAAACGTTAGTTATTGAATTTAAATATAATTATAAAATTTCCTGTATCGTTTTATATTTTATCCGCTTAGCCATTGCAGATTATTGCTCTCTGCCGTGGCTTTTTTTATTTGTTTTTTTGTCCACTGATTCCCTCGATTATTAGCATGATTACTAATCTTCTTATTATTAGTGATGAAATTCACTTGCACATAGATGCATATTTTGTCAGGTTTAATATATCCGAAAAATTTCTAGCTTCAATTTTTGTGAATACTGAATGAATGATAACAATGACGGTATTTACTTTGTGGAGTCGAAACTAGAAATTTCTTGGTAAAAATTTAAACGAACAGGGTGAGTAAAAATGAAAAATGTAGGGTTTGTTGGCTGGCGAGGAATGGTCGGCTCAGTATTGATGCAGAGAATGGTAGAAGAACGTGATTTTGATGCGATTCATCCTGTTTTCTTTACCACATCACAACATGGTGCCGAAGCACCTGTTTACGGTGGTCACCGTGGTGTTTTACAGGATGCCTTTGATATTGATGCATTAAAAGCGCTGGATATTATTATTAGCTGCCAAGGTGGTGATTACACTAATGAAGTTTATCCTAAACTTCGTGAGTCTGGTTGGAATGGTTACTGGATTGATGCGGCGTCTTCATTACGTATGAAAGATGACGCGATCATTATTCTTGACCCAGTGAATAACCAACATATCCAAGATGGGTTAAATAAAGGCATTAAGACCTTTGTTGGTGGTAACTGTACGGTAAGCCTGATGTTGATGTCTTTAGGTGGGTTGTTCACTAATAATTTAGTGGAATGGGCATCTGTTGCAACTTATCAAGCAGCATCAGGGGCAGGGGCTCGTAATATGCGTGAGCTTCTGGCACAAATGGGGTCTTTACATACTCAGGTCGCTAAAGAACTCCAAGACCCAGCTTCTGCTATTTTAGATATTGAGAAAAAAGTCACAGATTTCACTCGTAGTGGCACAATGCCAACGGATGCGTTCGGTGTACCATTAGCGGGCAGCCTGATCCCATGGATTGATAAAGCATTAGAAAACGGTCAAAGTCGTGAAGAATGGAAAGGTCAAGCGGAAACGAACAAAATTCTTGCAACAGGCAATAACATTATTCCAGTTGATGGTTTATGTGTACGTATTGGTGCGCTGCGCTGTCATAGCCAAGCTTTCACATTGAAGTTGAAAAAAGATGTTCCGTTGAATGAAGTTGAGCAATTGCTTGCCTCACATAATGATTGGGTGAAAGTGGTTCCTAATGACCGCGAAATCACTATGCGTGAGTTAACTCCAGCGGCAGTTACTGGTACGCTTAGCACTCCTGTTGGTCGCTTGCGTAAACTGAATATGGGCCCTGAATACTTATCTGCCTTTACGGTTGGTGACCAATTATTGTGGGGAGCCGCCGAGCCTCTTCGCCGCATGCTAAGAATTTTATTATAAGCGCGGCATAGCGATAAGTCGTATTCGATAAACCTGCATAATTCAATATGCAGGTTTTTTTGTACCTAAATTACTGACGAGCAGGTTCATTCTGCGGTGGCTGGTGTTCTAACTCTTTTGCCAAGAAGTAGTTCAAGAATGTTCGGATCACGGCAATAATACCTAATTTGATGAGGCTATCTAAATCAGGGTCGACGGTCGTTGCTAAAATATCCGCAGCGAGTTGGAACTCCAATGCAGTCGCTAACCAATCACCAAAACAATAGCGAGCGGTACGTGCTTTTTGGGTTTTCATCCACACGATTAGGGTCTTGATTAACCCAATCACCACGCAGATGACTGAAATTGCTTCTAAAAGTAACTGGAGTACGTGAACACTAGACACCAGTAATTCACGTAAAAAAACTAAATCGAACATTAAAACCTCGATAGGTAAGCAGGATTCATATTTGTTAACTATGGGCAAATATTCGCAAAATATCGAGTTTTATTGTGGATCTATCGTCTCAGAAGGTAATTGGCTAATGGATAAAATATTTCGATTGCCATCGATTACCTGAATATTTTTATTGGGTTGATAACATTCACGTAAAGGTGATAAGCAAGCTTGCTGTGAACCTTGTTGTATATTAAGCCAATCACTGATTAGCCAATAATTATTCGCAGTAGAATAGGGAGACTGTAAATTTTCTGGGCTGATACTTGGTTTACTGGCGCTTTGACTGTACCAAATCAGCAAGGGGATTTCATAGGCTTCTTTTCTTGGGTTGTTAACGCCATGGTGGTAGTGAATATTGTTATCGCTGTCTAGGCGTTGTAATGCGTGGTCTGAATAGTACATCAAAGTCGCAGGTTTCCCTTCGAGTTGTTGCATTAGGCTTTCGATAAATTTATCGGTATAAGCAATTGAACTGTCATAGCAATCGTCATCGTCTTGGCCACTAAATGTTTTTAGCTCATCTTCAGGAAAGCGGTTACAGGCAGGTTCATGGCTGCCATAAGTATGTAACACAATGAGTTTTTTCTTATCAGTAGGGTCATTGATCGCGTTATTGAAGTCATCTTGCAGCTCTTCATCGTAGCCGACAAATTCGTTCCACGTTTTCTTTTGTGACATAGAAGCAATAGCAGAAATGATACTGGTACGTTTATTGGTTTTTCCCTGGTTGCTGACCCAATAGGTTTTAAAGCCCGCATGATTGGCTAATGAAATGATATTGTCCGAATAGTGTGATTTATCCTGCATTTGCTCAAAGCGAATATTAGACAGTGAAATAGGGACTGACAAGATAGTCACAGGTGCAGGGGAATAAGCTTGTTGAAACGCCAATATTTGTGATTTGCGCTTATTTAAGTTAGGCGTTGTATCATACTGATAGCCGTAAAAACCCATATGATCACGGCGCAATGACTCACCAATGACAAGCACATAGATTTCAGTTTCAGACGCTTTTTTCTGGTAGTTAAATGCGACCTTTTGTGATGATATTTTTTTTATGCCCCGGTTTTCATACAAATTTTTGACTAAAGCCGCCGCATTGTAGAAAGGGGTATTTAAGAAGTATTTTTCTGTGATCAATAACGCGCTATCAGGCTTGCTTAGTAATGAGGCGTAATAGGTTGGAATAGCTAATAGATAGCCACAAAGTAGAGCCATACTTGTCGTTGTTATACGACGATTCATGTATTTTGCACATTGATGAATACATGCTAAATAAGCAGAAAAAACAAATAAATAAAAAATAACATAACCAATGTTATAGGAAAGCATTCCTACGGTTTCACTGCTATTGGTATTGATAAAAGTTTCTGCAATCGAAGAAGAAAAGCGGATATCGTGTTTTTGATAAAAGAAGAATGAAACAGATAAATTGAGAGCCCACAGGAGTGAAACAAACACAGTGAAAATTTTGCCAAGCAAAAAGCGATAAATACCAGCACATAACAGTATTATCAGCGCCCCTGAAATGACGATGGCAATGTCAGCCATAATGCTGGCATCTCCACTGAAAAATACAGGGGTGATAGATATCAATAATGCATAAATTGAAATAATAAGTTGGCGTATCATAGTGTTATTTTACGTATTTTTGACCTTACCTGAGGTTATAGAGACAATTAAAAAATAGTTAATTAACATCTAATTAACTTAGGGCGTTGTTTGTTTATAACATAAAAAAAGATAAGATAATCAAAATAGTGGCGTAAAAAACTGTAAAATCTCGTGATGTTTAGTCATGACCTGCCCCCCACAAGTTGCGAGGGGAGGTAAAGTATTGAGTTAGAAAGTTACCGCAATTTTGGCATCAATATTGTTATCGTGATAATTTTTTGATAAAAATTTATTATAATTAATTGATAGCTTAGTATTTTCTTTTATATTGATATCGGTACCGACTTTTAATGCGACACCATGGCGTGATGCAGGAACACTATGTGTTGTAAATGAGCTCGCGGTATCGGTAAAATTCAATTTTATTCCTCTATTTAAATTCCCATATTGATATTGCCAGTTAAGCTCACCGTGTAAACCTATATTTGATGTTTTACTCAATTTCCATTGGTTATCAAGGCGTAGCCCAAGGGTTGATAACACCGTATTGATGCGCTGTTTACGTGCCTGTAGTGATGTGCTGTTGATGTTCTCATTAATAGCATGATTCATTGCGCTGATATAAGTGAGATTGGTAAATGGCTCAATATTTATCCCTTTTGAGTTAATTGGATAGGCCAGCTCCATAACTGCTTGATGTGTATTGGTATAATAGCTCGATGAGTGACTTGTACCATCACTGATTGAGCGTTCGGTATGAATGAGATGTGAAGTGTGACCGAGCCCTGCACGAACCGCGATAGGTTGCCATAAAGCGCTACCATAAATGGCGGCATGGTAGTTATTACTATTAGCGTGGTCAAAGTGGTTAGATAAGTCACTTTGGCTAAAACCTGCGGCGATACCTAATGTCATTTTTTCGTTAATAAAACGTCGATTTGCCCCAAGCAATAAACCATAATTTGATGATTTATACCCAGTGGCATTGTTATCGTCGGTCGTTTTATCCCAATCATAGAGCATTTTGACCCACACATTGCCTTTGTTTTCGCTACCCCATGATTCAGATAAGCGAGCTTGCTCAAGTAGTGTTTCTTTAATCTGACGGCTATTATTTATTTGATTGGATAATACGTCAGCGTATATTTGGCCTGTGACATTGCTAAATATCGTTTGAGCTTGTTGTTTTGTTTGGCTTTTCAACGTTTGTTCATAAAGCGCATGGTGCGTAGGAAGTGTTTCAATGGCTTCAGCCACTGCGATTTGGTTTTGTGTTGCTGCCGTGCTGGAAAATGCCGTGTTATTACGCCCTATTTTAAGTGTGACTTCTTTGGGGGAGTAATTTAGCGTCGTTCCAATAAACTGGTAATTAGGTACAACGGCATCAAATTGGCCATCAATCCCTTTTTGAGCAGTTAATATCGTATATTGTGTATCAAATAGTTGGTTGATATCTTGCTTAGAAAGCGGGCTATTTTGATTTTCAAGAGTGACACTGACGGTCCCGCCCTTTAATGAAGCTGAGCCTTGGCTGATGATCTTATCGTTTTTACCTGCTGGATTGATTTCAACCAAATAATGGCTATCTGGTGCAAAACTCACGGAATCAACAATATTAATTGTGCCAACTGAATGGCCTGGTGCAACAACAGCGCCTTGGTTGGCGGTTAATTGATGAATGCTTCCATTGCCCGTTAGTAAACCGTGGTGGTTAATATTAACGGAAGCTCCGATTTTGCCGTTATCTAGGACCAGCGCGCCTTTATTGATATCTAATGAAGAGTTTAAGGTTTTTTTCAGGGTGACGGTTCCGCCATTAATATAGGATTTTTGCGAGTATTTATTTTCACCCGTTAAGACTAAATGGCCTTGGTTTACTGTAAAGCCTCCGAAGGTATTGTTACCAGATAATACTAATGTTCCTTGGCCCTGTTTCGTTAACTTTCCTGTGCCTTGTATATTGTTTGTCCATTCATCTAACTTTCCAAAATTAGCAATATCAAAGTCATTAGTGTTTTGGTTGACGATAAAGTTTTCATATAAATAAGCGGGACCCTGATAAGCCGCAGGTAGGTTAATTAATCCCCAATAAGAGTTCGGATCATTTTCTTTGATATTCCAACCCGCAATTGACTGGCTTGGATATGCCGTGCTGGCTAAAATATTATTCCATTGTGCATTATTCAAGTAAGGGAAACGTAATCGAAGTAAATAACCCGCCGTTTTAGGGATATTTTTAGGGTCGATCATTGGTGTATCTTGTATTTCTTTTTTTCCATAATAACCAATGTGGTCATTGGTAATAGGGGAAGAAACGGTTAGGCAATTTTGTATGTTATTTGAACATGATGATGAAATGTCATTACGAATATTTTTTGCCGATTCAACAATGAATTTGGTGTTTTTTTCATCGGATAGTAGCTGTGATAATAAATAATAATTACCTACACGGGAAGCGATGGTATCGGTGGCGAAGTGTGCGCCAACAATCACGCGGCTTTCACCGTATTCAATCGCTCGGTTGAACGTTTCACTGCCTTTTTCAGGGAAAATCATCGCTAATACGGCAGCTTGTTTAAAACCATTCCACGTATGGCCACTAGGGTAAGATGAGCCCTGTATTTGTGAGTAGCCCGCAATATAATGGCCTTCATCATTCAACACTTGATAAGGGCGACCGCGTTTAAAATGGTCTTTAAGAATAAAATCGACTGACCGAGTACGCTGCTTTTTTTCATCATAAGCACGAGTGCTTGTGTCATGTAATAAATTGATTTCTTTGTATTGGCTATGGTTTCTTAGGTTAATATCATGTTCGCCAAACAGGATGGTTTGATAACTATTAAATAAATAACCTGAGTTTTGGGATTTATCCGCGAGTGCTAAATTTTTCCTTTCACCTGTAATATTGATGTATTCGTTACTAATCAGCCTATCTTGCTCAGCAACTTCGCTACCTTCTTTAGGTGTATCATTAATAATATTGTGCTTTATATCTTCAAGCCATGCATTTCTTGTATCGATAATATTTTTCTCTAATTCTAAAAGATTCGTTTTTGCTGTTAGAGTATTGGTGAATATGAATGGCAATAAGGTCATTGATGCTGAAATAAAAATTTTTCTCATTATAACTCCGCCGATGCTATTGGTAAAAATTTCATTTGGCGGAGTTTATTTATAATATATTTATCTTTTATGACAGTTTTAAAAATAAAAAAACGTTATTAATTAAAGTGATAAGTTTTATTTTTAATTGTTTTGTTTTTTACGAAGAGGCTTTTTATTGATTGGTTTTGTTTTTTTATTATTTTATTATTGGTTGGATTAAATGGTAAAAATAAAATAATAGCTATAAAAAAAATCATAAAAAATAACCCCAAACTTTCGTATGGGGTTATTGAATAACGTTTAATTAGCAGAATAGTTAAATATCAATATTTGCTGCTTTTAATGCATTCTCTTCGATAAATGCACGGCGCGGCTCAACAGCATCACCCATTAATGTGGTGAATAGTAAGTCGGTTGCAATTGCATCTTTCACCGTTACACGCATCATACGGCGCGTCTCAGGGTTCATGGTGGTTTCCCAAAGTTGCTCAGGGTTCATTTCACCAAGACCTTTATAACGCTGTACGTATAGGCCGCGACGTGACTCACGTGTTAACCAAGCCAAAGCTTCTTCGAAGTTACTGATATCTTGACGGCGTTCACCACGCTTGATGTAAGCACCTTCTTCAATTAAGCCACTGATTAAGTCACCTAAATGAGTGATACGGCGGTATTCACTGCCATGAACAAAATCAAAATCGAGATTATAGTCGGTATCAACACCATGGGTGCGAATACGAATAGTTGGTTCGAATAATTGACGTTCACGGTTTTCGTTAATGGTATAACTATATGTGCTACCGAATTGCTCGTTATCTTCTAAGCGCTTAACCAGAGTTTTAGCCCATTCTTCCACTTTTTCGCTGACTTTTAAATCATCTTCAGTCAAGGTTGACTGATAAACCAAGCTGTTAAGTAGGGTTTGAGGGTAAAGGCGCTCAAGACGACGAATAATACGGTGTGCGGCATTATATTCGACAACCAGTTTTTCCAGTTCTTCGCCTTTCATTGCTGGAGCTTCGGCACTTAAATGCAGTTCAGCACCATCAAGGGCGATAGAAATCAGGTAATCGTCCATCGCATCGTCATCTTTAATGTATTGCTCTTGTTTACCACGTTTCACTTTATACAGAGGTGGTTGAGCGATAAAGATATGACCACGTTCAACAATTTCAGGCATTTGGCGGTAGAAGAAGGTCAACAGTAACGTACGAATGTGCGAACCATCGACGTCCGCATCCGTCATGATAATGATGCTGTGATAACGCAGTTTGTCTGGGTTATATTCATCGCGACCAATACCACAACCTAATGCCGTAATCAGGGTTGCAACTTCTTGTGAAGAAAGCATTTTATCGAAACGCGCTTTCTCTACGTTTAGAATTTTACCTTTCAGTGGCAAAATGGCTTGGTTCTTACGGTTACGGCCTTGTTTTGCAGATCCGCCCGCGGAGTCCCCTTCCACAAGGTACAGTTCAGATAGCGCAGGGTCACGTTCTTGGCAGTCAGCCAGTTTACCTGGCAAGCCAGCTAAGTCTAACGCGCCTTTACGGCGAGTCATTTCGCGGGCTTTACGTGCTGCTTCACGTGCGCGTGCTGCATCGATGATTTTACCCACAACGATTTTCGCGTCGTTTGGGTTTTCCAGTAAATACTCAACTAATTTCTCATTCATCATCGTTTCAACCGCCGTTTTCACTTCGGAAGAGACCAATTTTTCTTTGGTCTGTGATGAGAATTTAGGGTCTGGAACTTTTACTGAAATAACTGCAATCAGGCCTTCACGTGCATCGTCACCGGTTGCGTTGACTTTGCTTTTCTTCTGATAGCCTTCTTTTTCCATGTAGTTATTCAATGTACGCGTCATTGCTGCACGGAAACCAGCGAGGTGAGTTCCCCCATCACGCTGAGGAATGTTATTGGTGAAGCAGTATACGTTTTCTTGGAAACCATCATTCCACTGCATTGAAACTTCGACGCCAATACCGTCTTTTTCAGTTGAAAAATAAAAGACAGAAGGGTGGATAGGGGTTTTGTTACGGCTTAAATACTCAACAAAGGCTTTAATACCGCCTTCATAATGGAAATGGTCTTCTTTGCCATCGCGTTTATCGACGAGCTTAATAGAAACACCTGAGTTTAGGAACGATAACTCACGTAAGCGTTTTGCTAAGACGTCGTATTCAAATTCAGTCACACCTTTGAAGGTGTCCATGCTTGGCCAAAAACGAACGCGTGTTCCTGTTTGGTCGGTTTCGCCGACTACAGTCAGAGGCCCTTGAGGCTCACCGTGTTTGTAGATTTGCTCATGAACTTTGCCATCACGGCGGATAACTAATTCTAATTTTTCAGATAAGGCGTTAACAACGGAAACCCCAACACCGTGTAAACCACCGGAGACTTTATAGGAGTTATCATCAAATTTTCCGCCAGCGTGCAGAACGGTCATGATAACCTCTGCGGCGGAGACGCCTTCTTCTTCGTGGATACCTGTAGGGATACCACGTCCATCATCCTGTACGGAGATAGAGTTATCGGCATGGATAGTGATCACGATATCATCACAAAAGCCTGCGAGGGCTTCGTCGATAGCGTTGTCGACAACCTCGAAAACCATGTGATGAAGACCTGTTCCATCGTCTGTATCACCGATATACATGCCCGGGCGCTTACGCACCGCATCCAGTCCTTTTAATACCTTGATACTTGAGGAGTCATATGTATTCGACATCAACGTTTCCTGCTCTTTCTATTCCTGAGGTTGAACTTCTATTTTGCCATGTTCTACACTAAACATCTTGCTATTTGCATCTATCATATCATTAACTTGCTCAGGTGTAATGGCACTGACAAACACTTGCGCTTGTGTAGCTTTGAGGCGGGCTGCCAGCAATTGGCGACGGCCTGCATCAAGTTCAGAAGCAAAATCATCCAGTAGATACAGGCATCGTTGCCCGCTCTGATGGGTGAAAAATTCACCCTGCGCTAACCTTAATGCACACATAAGTAGCTTCAATTGCCCCCGCGAAAGCATATCTTCAACAGGGGTTCCATTTGCTCGTATACGCAAATCCGCTTTATGTGGCCCTGAAGCGGTATAGGTTAGTGCTCTATCACGCTCAAATTGGCGCTCTAATTGTTCTGAATAATCAATTTCTTTATCCCAACCACGTTGGAAGGATACCGAGAGTGAAAATTCGGGTAAAAACTGTTGGCAAGTTTGCTCAATGTTTTCGGCAATACCTGCAATATAGTCATGACGCCATTGGCTTATTTGCTCAGAAAGCGGTGCCAGTTGTTTATCCCAATGACGAATTTGCTCATAACGGGTAACTTGTCGTAAAGCGGCATTACGTTGCTTTAATAACCGTTTTAAATCTGACCATACTGAAAAAAACAGTGGGTCATTGTGAAAACAACCCCAATCAATAAAAGCCCGTCGATATTTAGGGCCACCGTTTAGCAAGGTAAACCCTTCTGGGGTAATCAATTGCATTGGCAATAATTTTGCTAGTTCTGCAATTTTATGGCCATCAGTACCGTCTATTCGAACTTTACTGTCACCATCACGGTTTTTGCTTAAACCTAATGAAAGGTCTTTTCGCTGTTCATCTAAATGGCTAAGTTTACCATGAAGAATGAATTGTTCTTGCTCATGACGAATAACCCGGTTCGCTTGAATGCTGCGAAATGCACGACCATGACCGAGTGTATATATGGCTTCCAATATGCTAGTTTTTCCGCTCCCATTGGGGCCAATTAAAAAATTGAACCCATTAGCAAGGGAGAGATCCGCGTTTTCAATATTTCGAAAATCACGGATCAATAAACGCGAAAGGATCATAAATACCGATTACAAGCGCATTGGCATGACAACATACACGGCTGCTTTACTATCAGCGTCTTCAATCTGCACACTGGAAACGGCGTCGGTTAACAGAAGTTGCACATTTTCACTTTTTAGCGCATTTAAGACATCTAAGATGTAGCTGACGTTAAAGCCAATTTCCATCTCAGTACCTTGGTAGCTTACATCAACAATTTCTTCAGCTTCTTCTTGCTCTGGGTTATTGGCAGTGATGCGTAATTGGTTTTCACTGAAATACAGACGGACACCACGGAATTTTTCATTCGATAAAATAGCCGCGCGCGAAAATGCTTGTTTAAGTAAATCACAGCGTGCTTCTAAGGTTTTATCTGGGTTTTTTGGTAGTACTCGGCGGTAATCAGGAAAACGGCCATCAACCAATTTAGAGGTAAAGATAAAGTCCCCCACGTGAGCGCGAATATTATTACTGCCGATTTGCAGTTGTAGAGGGGTGTCACCACCATCTAACAAACGCATTAGCTCAATAACCCCTTTACGAGGTACTATCACTGAATGAGAGGGGAGCGATTGGCCAATATCCATCGCACACACGGCAAGCCTGTGCCCATCGGTTGAAACGGTTCTGAGCATTTGATCTTCGGTTTCAAATAGCATGCCGTTGAGGTAATAGCGGACATCTTGGTGCGCCATTGAAAACTGAGTGGCTTCAATTAAACGTTTCAGTATTGATTGCGGAAGAGAAAATTCCACTTCGCTTTGCCAGTCATCCAAGTTTGGAAAGTCAGCGGCCGGCAATGTGGATAATGAAAAGCGGCTACGCCCAGAACGGACGAGCAGTCTGTCATCATTCAGCTCTACATGAATTTCAGAACCTTCAGGTAACCCACGCCAGATATCAAAAAACTTGCGTGCGGGCACGGTCGTTGCGCCAATTTCATGTTCCCCAGTTAGGGCAACATTGGCCATCATCTCCATTTCAAGGTCGGTTCCAGTGAGTTGGAGGGTGCCTTCTTTTACCTGTAATAAAAGGTTACCTAAAATAGGCAGAGTTGGACGCCCACCTAAAGGACCACTAACCTGTTGTAACGGTTTTAATAACTGCTCGCGTTCTATTGTAAATTTCATAGCAATTAAGATGATAATGTTCTGATTAAATTAGAAAAATCTTCTTTGATGTCATGGCTTTCTTCCCGTAATTGTTCAATTTTACGACAAGCATGTAACACCGTGGTATGGTCACGGCCGCCAAAGGCATCCCCGATTTCAGGTAAACTATGGTTAGTCAGCTCTTTCGCCAGTGCCATTGCCATTTGACGCGGACGTGCGACAGAACGGGAACGGCGTTTAGACAGTAAATCTGCTACCTTAATTTTATAATATTCAGCAACTGTTTTTTGAATATTATCAATAGTTACCAGTTTTTCTTGTAGTGCTAATAGGTCACGCAGTGCTTCTCTGACAAAATCGATAGTAATCGCGCGGCCAGTAAAGTTTGCGTTGGCAATGACACGATTTAACGCCCCTTCTAACTCACGAACGTTCGAACGAAGGCGCTTGGCGATGAAAAAGGCCACTTCACCCGGAAGTTGAATCTCATTTTCATCTGCTTTTTTCATTAAAATCGCCACGCGAGTCTCTAACTCAGGAGGCTCGATTGCCACGGTTAAACCCCAGCCAAAACGCGATTTTAAGCGATCTTCCACACCGTTAATTTCTTTTGGGTAACGGTCGGAGGTCAAAATAATTTGTTGATTACCTTCAAGTAGCGCATTAAAAGTATGGAAAAACTCTTCTTGCGAGCGCTCTTTGTTAGCAAAAAACTGGATATCGTCAATAAGCAATGCATCTACAGAACGGTAATAACGTTTAAATTCTTCAATTGCGTTGTTCTGTAGAGCTTTGACCATATCTTGAACAAAACGTTCTGAATGCATATAAACCACGCGAGCGTTGGCTTTATGCTGCATAATACTATTGCCGACAGCATGTAATAAGTGGGTTTTACCTAAACCTGTCCCACCATAAAGAAATAATGGGTTGTAGGCCCCACCTGGATTTTCTGCCACTTGCCTCGCTGCGGCGCGAGCCAATTGGTTCGATTTACCTTCAACAAAGTTATCAAAAGTGTGCTTAGGGTTTACATTTGAACGATAAGCAACTTCTGGTTGTACTTTGGCTGAGTTGTCCCAACTCGGTTTAATTGGGGCTGACGGAACGGCAAACGCAGGTACTTGTTGAGCGGTACGAGCTTGCGTTGCTGCCGGTGCGACTGTAATCGGTTTGTTGCCTACCTCAAAGTGTAGTGCAGGCGCGTCAGTTCCACAAAAGTCATTCAATAATTCATTGATATTATTGATATACTTGTCTCTAACCCAGTCGAGAACGAAACGATTTGGGGCATAAAGTGCCAGTGTATTGTCGTTTAATTCAGCTTGAAGGGGGCGTATCCACATACTGAATTCTGTGGCAGGTAGTTCATCCTGCAATCGGGCAAGACATTGCTGCCAAAGCGAAAGTGACACGTTGGACTCCCCTAAACAAGGTCAATGGAACAAGAAGTACGGATGTAAACAAAGAAATTTCTCGGGCTTACTTTTAATCGCATGTAGTTTAATAGCATGTAGTAGCATGACCCAAAAATGTTTTAGATTAACTCTTACTTACTGCATATTGCCGATCGTTAGATCAGAAATAGACCTGCGATCATACCGCAAAATTAGTCAGAGATCTCCATTCTTTTACACAGTTTTTATGCTTTTTATCCACAGGTAAATGTGATAAGGCACCCGTTATAAAGAAGAAATAGACCGGGTTATCTTAATTTGCTGTCATTTTTCCACATGCTGGGGATAACTTTAGACGATTTACGGTAAATATTCTGTATGATCAAAAAATATTTTTAGATCTCTTGAAGATCCTTGCGCTTTGGGGCGGAGTCCGTATAATCTTCCTCCCTGTGTACAGTACTGATGTGATTTTTACACGAAACTGAGGTAAACTTGTTGGGCTATATCGCTCTATTTTAACGTTAATGTTAGGCAGGGCGGGGGCAAAAGCAGGTTTTCAGCCAGTATGCGGATGTAATCATTCGTCGGCTGTCACAACATATGTCGGCAAACCGGTCAGCCAGGCTATAAATAAAAGTGGTTTGATTGCGTCATTTCATTGACGTGACCCCCTATGTTTTATTACAATCCTGCCTCTTTCTATATTGTTGCGATAGAGGCACAGGTGTAAATCAGTTTCCACTGGTTGCCAACGCGTTTACTGAATCAGTAATAAATTTAAAAGTTAGGTAGAAATCGTTATGAAACGCACTTTTCAACCGTCCGTACTGAAGCGCAACCGTTCACACGGTTTCCGTGCTCGTATGGCCACTAAAAATGGTCGTCAGGTTCTGGCTCGCCGTCGTGCTAAAGGCCGCGCTCGTCTGACCGTTTCATCTAAGTAATAAAGCTAGCCCTCTATTCAAGTGGTTACGCTCGCTTTTACCCGGGAGTTACGTTTGTTAACTCCCAGGCATTTCGATAATGTCTTTAAGCAGCCGCAGAGGGCGAGTTCCCCAGAGATAACAATCCTTGGTCGCCTAAACGAGCTGGGGCATCCCCGCATCGGTCTTACCATCGCCAAAAAAAATGTTAAACGAGCTCATGAGCGAAATCGTATTAAACGGTTAGCGCGTGAATATTTTCGTCTGCATCAACATGAGTTGCCTTCAATGGATTTTGTGGTATTGGTAAGGAAAGGGGTCGCTAATCTGGACAATCAACAGATCACGGAAGCATTGGATAAGTTATGGCGTCGTCACCGTCGCTTGGCTCAAAAATCCTGATCATGCTGATCAGAGGCTACCAACTGGCAATTAGCCCGTTGTTAGGGCCTCGTTGTCGCTTCAATCCTACTTGTTCAAATTACGGAATTGAGGCATTGCGCAGGTTTGGTATGCTAAAAGGGAGTTGGTTAACGGCGAAACGCGTATTAAAATGCCACCCTTTACACGCTGGTGGAGATGATCCTGTCCCACCTAGAAAAACTGATGATAATAGAGAATTATAACGATGGATTCGCAACGCAATCTTCTACTCATCGCTTTGTTGTTCGTGTCGTTCTTAGTTTGGCAGGCCTGGGAGAGCGATAAAGTTGCTCAGGACGTTAAAACTGTTCAAACTTCGCAACAAGCGGATATGCCAAGCAGTGATGCTCAAGCCGTAACTGGCAGTGGGCAAGGTAAGCTCATCACAGTCAAGACTGATGTACTGGATATTCGCATCAATACTCGTGGTGGTGATATCGATGAGGCTGACCTGTTAGCCTATCCTGCGACCCTTCATTCGGAAAGCCCTTTCCGTTTACTGGAAACTAACCCAGGTTTTGTCTACCAGGCACAAAGTGGTTTGATTGGTCTTCATGGCCCAGACAACCCAGCAAATAATAATGGCGAACGTCCGCTGTATAGCGCAGATTCTACAACTTTCACATTAGAGAAAGGCCAAGACGTCTTGCGCGTACCAATGACATTTACTGATAACAACGGTGTTGTGTATCAGAAAACGTACATTGTAAAACGTGGCCAATATACTGTTGAAGTTGAATACAGTATTCAAAACCCAACAGCTCAACCACTGAGCCTCGCTTTCTTCGGTCAGTTAAAACAAACTATCGAGTTACCAAAAGAGCGTGATACCGGTAGCAGTAACTTTGCTCTGCATACTTATCGTGGTGCGGCGTATTCTTCTGATGAAAACAACTATAAAAAATATAGCTTTGGTGACATCGAAGATAAAAACCTCGACTTGACCACTAAAGGTGGCTGGGTGGCAATGTTGCAACAATATTTTGCAACGGCGTGGATCCCTGCAAGTGCAGAAAAGAGCACTTTCTATACCATCGACCTAGATAAAAAGTCTGCCATCATTGGTTATAAGAGTGAACCAATGACTATCGCAGCTAATGGTGCAGGTACTTATTCATCAACATTATGGGTTGGTCCTGAAATTCAGTCTGAAATGGCCGCAGTTGCACCACATTTAGACTTAACCGTTGATTATGGTTGGTTATGGTTTATCTCTCAGCCACTGTTTAAACTACTGAAATTCATTCACGGTTTTGTGGGTAACTGGGGTATTGCCATCATCGTTATTACCTTTATCGTTCGTGGTATTATGTACCCGCTGACTAAAGCACAGTACACCTCGATGGCGAAAATGCGTTTACTGCAACCAAAACTGGCTGCAATGCGTGAGCGTATTGGTGATGACAAACAACGTATGAGCCAAGAAATGATGGCGATGTATAAAGCAGAAAAAGTAAACCCACTGGGTGGCTGTTTACCTCTGCTGATTCAAATGCCTATCTTCCTTGCACTTTACTATATGTTGATGGGTTCTGTTGAACTGCGCCACGCACCGTTCTTTGGTTGGATTCAAGACTTGTCTGCACAAGACCCGTACTACATCCTGCCTGTATTGATGGGTGTGACAATGTTTGTGATTCAGAAAATGTCACCGACCGCTGTGACTGACCCTATGCAGCAGAAGATTATGACGTACATGCCAGTTGTGTTCACTGTCTTCTTCCTGTGGTTCCCATCAGGCCTGGTTCTGTATTATATCGTGAGTAACTTAGTAACCATCATCCAGCAACAAGTGATTTACCGTGGTCTGGAAAAACGTGGTCTGCATAGTCGCGATAAGAAAGAAAAGAAATAAATTGAATTTTAGGTGAGCCTTCTGCTCAGCTATCGATATAATATTAAGGCGGCCATTTAATGACCGCCTTAATTTTTTTATAGGAATGACAGAGAAACATCATGCAAATCAACGATACTATCGTCGCACAGGCAACACCTCCCGGTCGTGGTGGTGTCGGTATTTTACGTGTATCTGGCCCGAAAGCGGCACAAGTTGCTGAAATCGTGCTAGGAAAACTCCCTAAACCACGTTATGCGGATTATCTGCCATTTCGTGATGAGGAAGGCTCTGTTCTTGACCAAGGTATTGCGCTTTACTTCCCTGGACCAAATTCATTTACGGGAGAAGATGTCCTTGAGTTACAAGGACACGGTGGCCCTGTTATTCTTGATTTATTGTTAAGAAGAATATTAACGATTGATGGCATTCGTATCGCGAATCCAGGTGAGTTTTCTGAACGTGCATTTTTAAATGATAAGCTCGATTTAGCGCAAGCTGAGGCGATTGCTGACTTGATTGATGCGAGTTCAGAGCAAGCGGCACGTTCAGCGATGAATTCGTTACAAGGGGCTTTTTCTTCCCATATTCACCAATTGGTGGAAGCACTCACTCACTTGCGCATCTATGTGGAAGCCGCCATCGATTTCCCAGATGAAGAAATCGATTTTCTGTCTGACGGTAAAATTGAAGCTAAACTCAACGAAGTCGTGGCAGATTTAGAACAAGTTCGTTCCCAAGCACGCCAAGGCAGTTTATTGCGTGAAGGCATGAAGGTGGTTATTGCTGGGCGCCCAAATGCAGGAAAATCGAGCTTGCTAAATGCATTGGCGGGCCGTGAAGCTGCGATTGTGACGGATATTGCGGGAACGACGCGTGATGTGTTACGTGAACATATTCATATTGATGGCATGCCATTGCATATCATTGATACCGCAGGCTTACGTGAAGCCAGTGATGAAGTGGAACGAATTGGTATTGAGCGTGCTTGGAAAGAAATCGAACAAGCGGACCATGTGCTGTTTATGGTAGATAGTACCACAACCAATGCTACAGAGCCGCAAGAGATTTGGCCTGAATTTATGGCACGTTTACCTGATGAACTTCCGGTCACCGTCATTCGTAACAAAGCAGATATGACAGGCGAACCGATTGAGTTTATTGATAATACCCGTTATCCGTTAATTCGTTTGTCTGCGCGCGAAGAAAAAGGCATTGATTTGTTGCGCGATCACCTAAAAGAAGCCATTGGCTTTAACAGTAATACAGAAGGTGGTTTCCTTGCTCGTAGTCGTCATTTACAAGCACTGAATGCAGCAGCCGTTCACCTTGAACAGGGCTATGACCAGTTAGTGAATGCTCGCTCCGGTGAGTTACTGGCGGAGGAATTACGTTTAGCTCAGCAGGAACTTAGCGAAATCACGGGTGAATTTACTTCTGATGATTTATTAGGCCGTATTTTCTCAAGTTTTTGTATTGGGAAGTGATACGGTATCATCTATCGTCTATAACCTACACGGTATTGCGTGTAGGTTTGCTTTATCGGTACTCCCCTCCATTTTTCCTGTCTTAATTCTCTATTAAGTTCTAGCAACCAAGTAATATATAAGCTTTACCTTGCTAAGGTATGGCACTGGCTGTTTTGTGGGCCATACTTATTAATATATTTTTCACACGCTGTAGCGTGTAATTTATGGTTTACCTCCTATAGCGTGTAATCTTGATATTACCGGCTATAGCGTGTAATATAATGTTTACCGGTTATAGCGTGTAAATATTGTTAGGGTGAAAAATAAGGTAGGTTTTAAAATGAAAGTGACGAATACCCGACAACTTAGTGCTTATATGAAGGATGTCAGAGAGACGAAAAAGTTATCTCAAAGCAAAGTCGCTAGTAAAGTAGGTATTCGGCAAGATACTGTTTCTAGCTTTGAACTCTCTCCTGACTCTACCAAATTAGAAACCTTTTTTAAGATTTTATCTGCCCTCAATTTAGAACTCGATATTAAACCGCGAAATGAAAGTGGCTCATCAAATTCAGACTCCGGATGGAAGGAGGAGTGGTGATGGCGACTTTGCATGTATACATGAATGGTTACTTGGTTGGGGATTTGATTCGTTCAAGTACTGGTGCTCACCAATTTACATATAATAGTCACTGGTTGGAAACATCAGGTGCTCGACCTATTTCTTTATCAATGCCACTTAGGCACCAAGAATATCGAGGAGACGAAGTTTATAATTTTTTTGATAATCTCCTACCGGACAATATTGAGATACGGAATCGAATTGTTAGTCGTTATCAAGCGGATTCAAATCAACCTTTCGATTTATTATCTAAGATTGGCCAGGATAGTGTGGGGGCTTTACAACTCATTCTAGATGGGCAAAGAGTCAGTAATATCAGAAAAATTGAATATAAACCCTTATCTAATAAGCAACTAGAAAAAATATTAACAGGGTATAAAGCGAATGCTCCTTTAGGCATGATTGAAGATGAAGATGACTTTAGGATCTCACTTGCGGGCGCTCAAGAGAAAACCGCATTACTCTATTTAGATGGGCATTGGTGCTTACCTCAGAATGCGACTCCAACTACCCATATTATTAAACTTCCCATTGGTAAAATAGAAAGCCATTCTTATTCGATAGATATGTCGGATAGTGTAGAAAATGAGTATTTATGTTTATTGATAGCAAAAGAGTTTGGCCTAGATGTGCCTCGTAGCTTTATTTTAAATGTAGGTGAAATAAAGGCGTTAGCGGTTGAACGTTTTGACCGTAAATATTCTTCTGATTCCTCGTGGATTATGCGTTTACCACAAGAAGATTTTTGTCAAACATTGAATATTTCACCAGCAAGAAAATATCAAAATCATGGTGGACCGGGTATTTCTGAAATTATGAATTACTTATTGGGTTCAATAAATACAGAGAAAGATAGATATCAGTTTATGAAGAGCCAAGTTTTGTTCTGGCTACTTGCAGCGACGGATGGTCATGCTAAAAATTTTTCATTATTTATTGAACCTGAAGGCCGTTATCAGTTAACACCTTTTTACGATATTTTGTCCATGTATCCTAGTTATGGGGGGAGGGGAATTAACCCTAGAGATGCCAAATTGGCTATGGGGCTGAAGGGAACAAGGGGGATGAAATACAATATAGAGCAAATTTTCCCAAGACATTTTTTTTCAACGGCCAAAGCCGTTGGATTTGATCGTGCTGAGATGGAAAAAATCTTAATTGAATTTGGTGAGCAAATGGAAAGTGTTATTAAGAAAGTGAGAGAACAATTACCCACAGATTTCCCTGAGCATATCGCAGACTCAATTCTATCCGGATTACATCACAAAGCAGCGAGATTAAATAAAGGCTGGGACTAATTATGCCCCTTTAATCTTTAATTCGACTCCCGTGCGTAAACACTGTCGCTTTCCCCTGACGACAGAATCCAACTAACGTTAAGTTGGCTTTCTCTGCTACCTCAATAGCAAGCGCGGTGGCAGCAGAAACGGCAAATAAAATTTCAGCGCCACAACTGGCTGCCTTTTGCACCATTTCATAGCTGGCACGGCTAGAAACCAGTACTGCACCTTGTTGCCATTGGTTGCGATGTTTCATACCCAAAAGTTTATCGAGTGCAACATGGCGACCGACATCTTCGCATCCACCGACTAATTGCCCTTCTGGTGAAATCCATGCGGCCGCATGGGTACAACCTGTCAGCGCACCAATCTCTTGCACTTTTTTCAATTCATGTAATGCATTATCAAGGTGCGAGAGAGAAAAGGTTTGGGTGAAAGGTAGCGGGGCGATCGGTTTGAAAATTTCTTCAAGTTGTTCTGTTCCACAAATACCACAGCCTGTACGCCCCGCTAGATTACGACGACGTTCTTTTAACTCCATAAACCGGCGGCTAGATAATTCAACTTGTACTTCAATTCCGCGGTTGCAGCCTTCAACGATATCAATTCCACGAATTTCATCACCTGACTGTATTATTCCTTCCGAAAGGGCGAACCCGATAGCAAAATCCGCCAAATCTTTTGGCGTCGCCATCATCACTACGTGAGATATGCCATTGAAGACTAAAGCAACAGGATATTCCTCCGCAACATAATCATTAACGGGTAAATTAAGGTTGCCTTTTTGTTGCACGGTTGTTTGGTTTAAGCCAATCATTTTGATTAATTTGGAGTCATTTGTAGTATTTGTTTCATACATTAGATGAATTCCTAGCATTAATGATACATAATATTAATTATGGGTAAAAAGAATTTACACCATTTGCCAGGCAATGAACCTGGATACGTAAGGAAGACGTTGAATAAGAACAGTTTACCTGATTATCGCGATTGACGTTAGGTAAACATGAGCAATGTAAATGAGGAGATCCCCATGCAAGTCAGCAGAAGGCAGTTCTTTAAGATCTGCGCTGGCGGTATGGCAGGTACGACTGCAGCGGCTTTGGGTTTTGCACCCGCTACCGCGTTAGCGTCAACGCGCCAGTATAAATTACTGCGTGCGAAGGAAACCAGAAATACCTGTACCTACTGTTCTGTCGGCTGTGGGCTGTTAATGTACAGCCTCGGTGATGGCGCGAAAAATGCAAAAGAGAGCATTTTCCATATTGAAGGGGACCCGGATCATCCGGTAAACCGTGGTGCACTTTGTCCGAAAGGTGCTGGACTTATCGATTTCATCCACAGTGAAAGCCGCTTGAAATACCCAGAAGTGCGTGAGCCGGGTACCAATGAGTGGAAACGTATCACGTGGAACGACGCGTTTGACCGTATCGCTAAGTTAATGAAAGAAGACCGTGATGCGAACTTTATTGAGAAAAATAAAGAGGGTGTCACCGTTAACCGTTGGCTGACCACTGGTATGCTGTGCGCATCGGCGGGCAGTAACGAAAGTGGATTTGTAACACAAAAATTTACCCGCGCTCTCGGCATGCTTGCCGTCGATAACCAAGCGCGTGTCTGACACGGACCAACGGTAGCAAGTCTTGCTCCAACATTTGGTCGCGGTGCGATGACCAACCACTGGGTTGACATTAAAAATGCAAACCTAGTTGTCGTTATGGGTGGTAATGCGGCAGAAGCGCATCCAGTCGGTTTCCGCTGGGCGATGGAAGCTAAAATCCATAATAAAGCCAAATTAATTGTGATTGACCCACGCTTTACCCGTACTGCGGCAGTGGCGGATTTTTACACGCCTATCCGTTCTGGTACAGATATCGCGTTCTTATCAGGTGTTATCAAATACTTACTGGATAATGAAAAAATTCAGCGTGAATACGTGGAAGCGTATACCAACGCCAGTTTAGTTATTCGTGAAGATTATGGTTTTGATGACGGCTTGTTCACAGGTTATGACGAAGAAAAACGTCAATACGACAAAACCACGTGGAACTATGAGATGGATAAAAACGGCCTTGCGCTGCGCGATCCGACTCTGAAACACCCACGCTGTGTGTTAAACCTATTAAAAGAGCACGTCAGCCGTTATACACCTGAAGTGGTGAATAATATCTGTGGTACGCCGATCAAAGACTTCCTACAAGTTTGTGAGTATTTGGCTGAAACCAGTGCTAAAGATAAAACAGCCTCGTTCTTATACGCATTAGGTTGGACTCAACATACCGTGGGTGCGCAAAATATCCGTACCATGGCGATGATCCAATTACTGCTGGGTAATATGGGGATGTTAGGTGGTGGTGTAAATGCCCTGCGTGGACACTCCAATATCCAAGGCTTGACTGACTTAGGCTTATTGTCACAAAGCTTGCCGGGTTATTTGACCTTACCATCAGAAAAACAAACGACATTAGAAAGTTACTTAGCTGCAAACACGCCAAAAGCGACGGTTGAAGGCCAGGTAAACTATTGGGGTAACTACCCGAAATTCTTTGTTAGTTTGATGAAGACGTTCTATGGCGATAAAGCGCAGAAAGAAAATAATTGGGGCTTTGATTTATTACCGAAATGGGATCAAGGCTACGATGTACTGCGTTATTTCGAAATGATGGATAAAGGGGAAGTGAATGGCTATATCTGCCAAGGCTTTAACCCAGTAGCTTCATTCCCGAATAAAAACAAAGTTATTAAATCGCTTTCTAAGCTGAAGTATTTAATCACCGTTGACCCGCTGAACACCGAAACGTCGAATTTCTGGCAAAACCACGGCGAAATGAATGATGTGAACCCGGCAGAAATTCAAACTACCGTATTCCGTCTGCCATCTTGCTGTTTTGCTGAAGAAAATGGTTCGATTGTGAACTCGGCACGTTGGTTACAGTGGCACTGGAAAGGTGCGGATGCCCCAGGTGAAGCTATCAGTGATGGTGAAATCCTGTCTGGTATTTTCCACCGTTTACGCCAACTGTATGCCTCTGAAGGCGGTGCGGTACCTGAACAAGTTCTAAGTATGACTTGGAATTACTTCGACCGCGATAACCCAACGCCAGAAGAAGTTGCTCAAGAAAACAATGGCTATGCTTTAGTTGACTTGAAAGATGCTGATGGCAACGTTATTGCGAAAAAAGGTGAGCTGCTTAGCTCGTTTGCTCAGTTACGTGATGACGGTACCACGGCGAGTGGCTGCTGGATATTTACGGGAAGCTGGACGCCAAAAGGCAATCAAATGGCTAACCGTGATAACTCTGACCCAACAGGTCTGGGGAATACATTAGGTTGGGCATGGGCATGGCCTCTGAACCGCCGTGTGATTTATAACCGTGCATCAGCAGACCCAATGGGTAAACCATGGGATCCAAAACGCCAAATCCTCGAGTGGAATGGTAGCAAATGGATAGGAATGGATATTCCTGACTATAGCAATGCCGCGCCGGGAAGTGGTGTTGGTCCGTTTATCATGCAACCGGAAGGGATGGGACGTCTATTCGCACTGGATAAAATGGCCGAAGGCCCATTCCCAGAGCACTATGAACCAATTGAAACGCCATTGGATACCAATCCACTGCACCCGAAAGTTGTGTCAAACCCTGCGGCTCGTGTGTTTAAAGACGACTGGGCCCAAATGGGTAAAGCGACAGAATTCCCTTATGTGGGAACCACTTATCGCTTGACTGAACATTTCCACTATTGGACAAAACATGCCTTGCTAAATGCCATCATTCAGCCACAGCAGTTCATTGAAATTGGTGAGCGTCTGGCGAATGAAAAAGGTATTAAACAAGGCGATACGGTGAAAGTCAGCTCTAAACGCGGTTATATCAAAGCGAAAGCCGTGGTCACCAAACGTATTCATACGCTGAAAGTGGCAGGTAAAGATATCGATACAATCGGTATTCCTATTCACTGGGGCTTTGAAGGTTTGGCTGTGAAAGGCTTTATCGCGAACACGTTAACGCCGTTTGTCGGTGATGCGAATACTCAGACACCGGAATTTAAATCGTTCCTTGTCAATGTGGAAAAGGTGTAAGGAGATAAATTATGTCAATGCAATCTCAGGACATTATTCGTCGCTCTGCCACCAATTCCCTGACTCCCGCACCTCAGGTGCGGGATTATAAGGAAGAAGTTGCAAAGCTTATCGATGTGACGACCTGTATCGGCTGTAAAGCTTGTCAGGTTGCCTGTTCCGAGTGGAACGATATCCGTGACAAAATCGGGACTAACGTTGGGGTATATGATAACCCAACAGATTTAACCGCTAAGTCATGGACGGTAATGCGCTTCTCTGAAGTGGAAGAGAACGATAAATTTGAATGGCTGATCCGTAAAGATGGTTGTATGCACTGTGCTGACCCGGGCTGTCTGAAGGCGTGCCCTTCGGAAGGCGCGATAGTACAGTACAAAAACGGTATCGTTGACTTCCAATCGGAACACTGTATTGGTTGTGGTTATTGTATTGCGGGTTGCCCGTTTGATGTACCACGTATTAACCCAGAAGATAACCGTGCATACAAATGTACGCTGTGCGTTGACCGTGTTGAAGTCGGTCAAGAACCTGCATGTGTGAAAACATGTCCAACGGGTGCTATCCACTTCGGTAGCAAAGAAGACATGATTAACATGGCTGGTGAGCGTGTTGAAGAGCTGAAAACCCGTGGTTATGCGAATGCAGGTTTATATGACCCAGAGGGCGTTGGTGGTACGCATGTGATGTACGTTCTGCACCATGCAGATAAACCTCAGTTGTATCACGGATTACCAGAAAACCCGACAATCAGCCCAACAGTGACTTTCTGGAAAGGTATCTGGAAACCGTTAGCAGCGGTTGGTTTTGCTGCAACATTTGCGGCGGCCATCTTCCACTATGTGGGTATTGGTCCAAACCGCGTCTCCAAAAAAGATGAAGAAGAGGCTTTAGAAGATTTGCATAATGCAATGTCATCTGACACTTCGAAATCAAAAGAAGGGGAGGATCAGAAATGATGCCAGATGATAACGACAAAATTATTCGCCATAAACCGATTGAAAGGATCAATCACTGGGCGGTTGTGATTTGCTTTTTGTTCACGGCAATCAGTGGATTAGGGTTCTTTTTCCCTTCACTAAACTGGTTTATGAACATTTTAGGTACGCCACAACTGTCGCGAATTTTGCATCCATTTGTGGGTACGGCGATGTTCTTGCTGTTCGTATTTATGTTCTTCCGCTATTTCCATCATAACTTCATTAATAAAGAAGATATCAAGTGGGCAAAAAATATCGGCAAAGTACTGAAAAACGAAGAGGCGGGCGATGTCGGCCAATATAACCTCGGTCAGAAAGGGGTTTATTGGGTTGTCACTATCTGCTTATTAGCGCTGGTGGTCACGGGAGTGATTATGTGGCGCCCTTATTTTGCAGATTACTTCCCAATCCCTGTTTATCGTGCAGCGATTCTTATTCACTCGCTCTCTGCGATTGCGTTGATTATCATGATTGTGGTTCACGCTTATGCAGCGATTTGGGTGAAAGGTTCAGTACGTGCGATGGTTGAAGGTTGGGTGACTCGTGGTTGGGCTAGAAAACACCATCCATTGTGGTACCGCCAGCTTTTGGAAAAAGAAAAACAGCAAAAACAGCAACAAGAGAAAAACTAAGTTTTATTATTGTTGTTATCAAACCCACAAATGACTAATGTTATTTGTGGGTTTTTTATATCTAAAAAATATAAACATTCAATTTATTTGAAAGAAATAAAATTAGATATATTTATTTGATGACCTGTTTGCGATTTATTATCATTATAGTTAATCAAAATAAGATTAATAAAAAAATACACATCAAATAAAGATGCTCTTATTTCGCGTATGATTTACAATTTTTTTAAACCAATAATAAACAAATAAACATTTATTCGTTTTTATATTATGTAAAAAAAAGACATCAACCCTTTAATTTATTGATAATAAACTATTTTTGTGATTGTTATTTTTTTGTGAATAGCTATTGAATATTGATATTAGATCAATAAAGGTCTATCTTAAATGGTCACTGCTGATTAATTCGAGACTTTGTTTTTTATTTTAATTTAAAAGTAAACTAATGTTCTGATATTTGTTTTTTTTAAGAATGTTATAATGCATATATATTAAAAGAATTAATTGCTGGACATTGGTGATATTATTTAATAAAAATAGTAATGTAATTATTAATAAATATAAAAATAGTCATATATTCAAATATCTTTTTAACACAGCTAAATAATAGAACCCTAATTCATTCCATTTACGATAGCTAAATAAAGAGGTACCACATGGATCTTCCTTTACAAGGTATTAAAGTACTGGATTTCACCGGTGTACAATCAGGACCATCTTGTACTCAAATGTTAGCGTGGTTCGGCGCAGATGTTATTAAGATTGAGCGCCCTGGAGTTGGAGATGTCACGCGTAACCAATTAAGGGATATACCTGATGTGGATGCGCTGTATTTCACGATGCTTAATAGTAATAAGCGATCAGTGGAATTAAATACAAAAACTCCAGAAGGTAAAGAGGTTATGGAGCGGCTGATTAAGCAAGCCGACGTCCTCGTTGAGAACTTCCATCCAGGTGCAATTGACCATATGGGCTTCACTTGGGAACACATTCAAGAATTAAATCCTCGTTTGATTTTCGGTTCCATCAAAGGTTTTGATGAAGACTCTCCTTATGCAGATGTTAAAGCTTATGAAAACGTTGCCCAAGCCGCAGGTGGTGCCGCATCAACCACAGGGTTTTGGGACGGCCCGCCATTAGTGAGCGCCGCAGCATTAGGTGATAGTAATACAGGTATGCACTTGCTCATTGGCTTACTCGCAGCGTTATTACATCGCGAGAAAACAGGAAAAGGCCAGCGAGTGACTATGTCGATGCAAGATGCCGTACTCAACTTGTGCCGTGTCAAACTTCGTGACCAGCAACGTTTAGAGAAAATTGGCTACCTTGAAGAATATCCACAATACCCAAATGGCACATTTGGTGATGCAGTTCCTCGTGGCGGTAATGCTGGCGGTGGTGGCCAGCCTGGCTGGATCTTAAAATGTAAAGGCTGGGAAACTGACCCAAATGCTTATATTTATTTTACTATCCAAGAGCAGGACTGGGAGCAAACCTGTATTGCTATTGGTAAGCCTGAATGGGCAACTGACCCCGCTTACAATACACCAAAGGCTCGTCAACCTCATATCTTTGATATTTTTGCTGAAATTGAAAAATTCTTAGCGGATAAAGATAAACATGAAGCGGTCGAGTACTTAAGTAAATACGGTGTACCTTGTGCTCCTGTACTCAGTATGCGTGAAATAGCACGAGACCAATCTCTGCGTAAGAGCGGAAGTATTGTTGAAGTTGAGCAGCCAAAACGCGGGACTTACTTGACGGTGGGTTGCCCGATGAAATTCTCCTCATTTACACCCGATATCAAAAGCGCACCATTGTTGGGTGAGCATACAGAGCAAGTCCTAACTGAGTTAGGTTATAGCGCAGATGAAATTGCGACTATGCGAGCGAACAAAGCGATCTAATTTTAAATATTGGGGTGAGAAATCACTCCATTTAATCTTTTAATCAGTTATTTATGAGGTAGACATGTCTGCTGATCAAACCCAAAACCTGACTGATGGTATGCATATTATTGTCGATGCACTTAAAAAAAATGGCATTGATACAATCTACGGTGTTGTTGGAATTCCAGTGACTGACATGGCAAGGCATGCGCAAGCTGAAGGTATTCGCTATATTGGTTTCCGCCATGAGCAATCTGCGGGTAACGCAGCTGCAATCAGTGGTTTTATTACCCAAAAACCGGGTATCTGTTTAACGGTTTCGGCGCCGGGTTTCTTGAATGGTATGGTTGCTCTTGCTAATGCAACGACCAATGGTTTTCCAATGATTCAAATCAGTGGCTCAAGCGACAGAGCGATAATTGATTTGCAGCAGGGTGATTACGAAGAGTTAGACCAAATGAACACGGCAAAACCCTTTGTAAAAGCGTCTTATCGTGTGAATAAACCTGAGGATCTTGGTATCGCACTAGCCCGGGCAATCCGAGCTTCGGTATCAGGTCGTCCTGGTGGGGTTTATCTTGATTTAACAACGGAAGTGTTGTCTGCCGTGATGGACAAGGACGCAGCGGATAAAACCATTTTTACAGTTGAAGACCCTGCACCAAGACAAATTCCATCACCAGATTCAGTGAATAAAGCCCTTAAGTTGCTCGCCTCGGCTAAGCGACCATTAATTATTTTGGGTAAAGGTGCAGCTTATGCCCAAGCGGATGACAATATTCGTCAATTTATTGAAACAACCGGTATCCCTTATTTACCGATGTCAATGGCTAAGGGGCTGCTGCCAGATACACATCCCCTATCAGCCGCATCAGCTCGCTCATTTGCCTTATCCAGTGCAGATGTTGTGGTATTAATGGGAGCACGTCTTAACTGGTTACTTGACCATGGTAAAGGTAAGCATTGGTCACCAGAAACGCAATTTATTCAGTTAGATATTGAACCTTCCGAAATTGATAGTAACCGCCCAATAGCGGCCCCAGTTGTTGGTGATATTTACTCCAGTATTGAGTCATTATTGGCAGGACTTAAATCAACCCCTGTTAAATCACCAACAGAATGGATTGTCAGTATTGATGAGCACAAGAAAATCAATGTCGAGAAAATGGCAGTTAAGTTAAACACTGACACTTCCCCGATGAATTACTTCAACGCATTACGTGCGATCCGTGATGTGCTGGTCGATCACCAAGATGTTTATGTCGTCAATGAAGGCGCTAACACGCTTGATAATGGGCGAAATATTATTGATATGTACCAACCACGTAAACGCTTAGATTGTGGAACATGGGGCGTTATGGGGGTCGGAATGGGTTATGCAGTGGGAGCCGCTGTAACAAGTGGTAAGCCTGTTGTGGCGATTGAAGGCGATAGTGCTTTTGGCTTTAGTGGTATGGAAATCGAAACGATTTGTCGCTACAAATTGCCTGTCACTATTTTGATTTTCAATAATGGTGGGATTTACCGTGGTGATGGCGTAAACCTCCATGGTGATCAAGACCCTTCTCCTACCGTTTTAATGGGCGGAGCGCGTTATGACAAAATGATTGAGGCCTTTGGTGGCATCGGCTACCAAGCAACAACACCTGCTGAGGTACAAGAAGCCTTGAGGGCCGGTTTAGCATCGGGTCATCCAACTTTGATAAATGTTGTTATTGACCCTGCAGTTGGAACGGAAAGTGGCCATATTGGTAATTTAAATCCGAAGTCTGTCGTAAAAAATTAACGCAGCATAACGTTAACTAACAAAGATAACCCTACGCGGCTCATTTTTAATGAGTGGCGTACGGGGTCTTATTGCCAAAAATAGGTGGGTCTTATGGCTGATTTTATGTATAAGATTTTTATGAGCGACCTATTACCTATCATTATTATTATGGTATTAGGTTATGTGAGTGGTAAACGAAATGTGTTTACCAGTGACCAAGCGAAAGCATTTAATAAGTTGGTATTAAATTACGCATTACCTGCTGCATTATTTGTTTCTATCGCACGCGCTAATCGAGAAATGATATTTGCAGACGCTAAATTGACTATTATTTCATTTGTGGTCTTGCTCGTTTGTTTCTTTTTCTCTTTCTTTAGCTGTAAATATATTTTTAAACATAGTCGTGGCGAAGCTGCGGTATGTGCATTAATTGCAGGTTCTCCGACAATTGGTTTCTTAGGGTTTGCGGTTCTAGACCCTATTTATGGTGAAACTGTTTCAACTGGGTTAGTTGTCGCTATTATTTCCATCATCGTTAATGCCATTACAATCCCTATTGGCCTATTCCTACTGAACCCATCTGATGCGGAAGGGAAAAAGGGTGGTGGCGGTATGGATGCATTAATATCCGCCTTTAAAGAACCCGTCGTATGGGCTCCGGTACTTGCGACAGCACTGGTATTGGTTGGTGTGAAAATTCCTACCGTTTGGGACCCAACATTTGATTTAATTGCGAAAGCAAACTCTGGTGTTGCGGTATTTGCTGCCGGTCTGACATTAGCCGCTAATAAGTTCGAGTTCGATGGTGAGATTGTTTATAACACGTTATTAAAGCTAGTTTTAATGCCAGGGTTAATGTTACTGGCGGGTATGATGTTTAATATGGGAACAGAACAACTGCAAATGATGGTATTAGCTGGGGCATTGCCACCTGCTTTCTCTGGAATAATTATTGCAAGTCGCTTTAACCTGTATACCCGGACAGGAACTGCGTCGCTGGCGGTTAGTGTACTTGGTTTTATCATCGCAGCTCCAGCGTGGATCTACATCTCTCGACTCGTTTCATAGAAAGAGTCAATGGGGCAAAATGAGTTGCCATGGCGTGAGAAATGACGTCATGGCAGTTTTGTAAAAAGGTGAATTATGACTTCTTCAAAACCGCTTGATGGGATACGCGTTCTTGATTTTACTGGGGTTCAGTCAGGGCCATCATGTACACAAATGCTTGCTTGGTTCGGTGCTGATGTGATCAAAATTGAACGCCCAGGCGTTGGGGATGTGACACGTAATCAATTGCGAGATATCCCTGATGTGGATGCGCTGTATTTTACGATGTTAAACAGTAACAAACGCTCTTTAGAGCTCAACACCAAAACTCCAGAGGGAAAAGCCGTGATGGAGAAACTAATACGTCAATCTGATGTATTAGTTGAAAATTTTCATCCGGGGGCTATCGACCATATGGGGTTTACGTGGGAGCACATCCAAGAACTCAATCCTCGATTAATTTTTGGCTCGATTAAAGGGTTTAATGAGAATTCACCCTATGCGAATGTGAAAGCCTATGAAAATGTTGCTCAATCTGCTGGTGGTTCAGCATCAACGACGGGTTTTCCTGATGGCCCTCCGACCGTAAGTGCTGCGGCATTGGGGGACAGTAATACGGGTATGCATTTATTGATAGGCATACTGACGGCGTTATTACACCGTGAAAAAACAGGTAAAGGGCAACGCGTTACTATGTCAATGCAAGATGCGGTGCTTAATTTATGTCGTGTGAAATTACGTGACCAACAACGTTTAGAAAAACTCGGTTTCTTAGAGGAATACCCTCAATACCCAAATGGCACATTTGGTGATGCGGTTCCTCGTGGCGGGAATGCGAGTGGTGGTGGCCAGCCGGGAACGATGCTCAAATGTAAAGGCAGCGATGTTGACCCAAATGCCTATATTTATTTTATTAATCAAGACCATAATTGGGAAAATACCTGTGATGCTATTGGGCGCCCAGAATGGAAAACCGATCCTGCTTTTGCCACTACACAGGCACGTGCAAGTCATATCCAAGATGTATGGGATGCAATTGAAGAAATCGCTAAAGACAAAGATAAACATGCACTAACTGATTATTTTGATCAGTTTGATGTGCCATGTTCTGCAGTATTAAGTATGAAAGAAATTATGGATGACCCTTCTTTGCGTCGTAGTGGTTCGATTGTCGAAGTTCAACAACCAAAACGAGGCTCATATTTAACGGTGGGTTGCCCAATGAAATTTTCAGCGTTTATCCCTGAAATTAAAAGTGCTCCATTGCTTGGGGAACATAATAACGAAGTATTAAAAGAGCTTGGTTATAGTGATGAACAAATTATGGAAATGAAAAAAAATAATGTTATTTAATTAATAATATTAAAATCGCTCTTAATATGATTTTCTAAAAAAGCTAATTAATATTAGCGGCTATATTCAGATATTAGATATATTCAAATATAGCCGCTAAATTCAGGCGATTACTACCTCAATCAATTGGAATTATAGAAATATTTTTCCCTATTTAGTTTTTATTTTTTTATTAATAAATTCTTTGAATAAGGATTATTGTATGAGTATTGCTGAAATAAAAAAAAGCAGTAAAGTCGCAGCCGTTGATTTTATTCCTGCATGGGGAGACTTAAATGGGAATATTCAACGTTTAGTCGAAGCGACAGAAAAAGTGGCTGCTCAAGGGGTAAATTATGCCGTATTTCCAGAAACGGCAGTGAGTGGTTATTTATTTTCGGACTCTACGGAATTAGCACCTTATTTAGATACTATCCCTGGCAAAACGACTGCTGCAATACTGCCTGTATTGGCTCGAACAGGAATGTATATGAGTGTCGGTATCGCGGAGCGAGATAGCGAAACAGGGCTCGCCTATAATTCAGCCGTTTTGATGGGGCCGGAAGGTATTATTGGTAAATATCGTAAAATAGGCCTGAATTCTCAAGATCAAAAAGTATTTGCACCGGGCAATACTGGTGTCAAAACTTTTGAAACACCGATTGGCCGTATCGCATTATTGATTTGTTATGATGATACCTACTGGCAATACGTTCGATTAGCTGCATTAGAAGGGGCGCAAATCGTTGGTTGGCATTCAGTATCCGACCGAATGATGCCAAATGCCACCCCTGCTGAAATGTTGGGCGACCACTCAACGGTTGCGCATGTACAACATATGAGCGCATTCAATGGGTTGTGGGTTATTTGTGCTACCCGAAGTGGAATTGAAACTAACCCAATTACTAAAGGGCAGCTTTACTATAATGGGGGCTCAAGTGTGTGGTCGCCATCAGGGCATAAAGTGGCTCAATCTCCCGTGCTTAGCCCGCTAGAACTAGAACCCGGGCTAAATGGCATATACTGTGCGACGATTGATTTAGACGAAGCAGATAAGCAACGTGATGCATTACTCGCGAAGCGCCGCCCTGAATTATATTTCCCAACACTGGCTTTTCACCGCAGCCCAACAGATATCAATGCGACAGAAACAGTAATACAAACGACGCTTATTGCTGCTCAGTGGGAAAAATCTATTTCTAAGTTAGATGCAATTCAAGTGGGAGAAAATGAATTGCTGGTTTTACCCGAGCTCTCTGCGCTTCCTTATACGAATGACCCGAACCTTATTTTGTCCCATGCTGAAAAGCAAGGGGGAGCATTTGAACAAACACTGTGTCAGGCTGCTCATCAAGGAAAAGGCTATATTGTTGGAAGTTATCCTGAAATTGAGATTGATAAAGTGTTCCACACCGTCATTCTTGCGGGCCCATCAGGGGAAATATTAGCCCGCTATCGTGTTACACATCTTAATGAATGGGATAGCGGCTGGGCAACAGCGGGTAGCGCTGTGAGTGTGACAGCAACGCCAATTGGGCGTATTGCACTGGCGGCGGCACATGAATTAGACGTTCCTGAATTAGGGGGATTATACAGTATGTTACGTGCTGATATTCTTGCTGTACCAGCGGGCATCCCATGTGATTTAAAAGTGGAAATTGATAGCCATCTTTTTTCGGTTGAAGAGCCGCCAACAGGGCGTGTCGATTTTATCCCTTATGCAATTGCTACATTAAACCAGTTATGGGTGGTTTGTGGCGGGCGAAACGAGCGTGATTCTACGTCAGCGGCTATTTATGGGCCAGAGCCTGTTGTCCTTACTCCCACATTGACAGCACAAAGAGGGGCTGAAGATGTGCGTTTGCAAGCTCAGGTACCCGCACCTTTTACTTGGATTAACCAAGAACGGTTGGTGAGTGGTCAGCAAGCTATTTGGTTTCCGCCGCTAACACAGTAGATTATAGTTCAAGCGAAGTTTGAGTGAAAAAGGCGGGGGAAACCCGCCTACTAATATGTTATTACAGGGTGTACTGGTGGTTGAGTGCTTCAATGGTTTTCTTGGCACCGTTATCACGTAGTGAAAGGTAAAATGCAGTCACCTTTTCAGTAAATAGTGAATTATTAACCAGTTCTTCGGTAAACAAACTGTTGAGGGACAGCAATGCGCGAACACGGCTTTCATCATCAGTGCTGTTTGCAACCAGCTCAGCCAATTTTACAGCCTGTGGGTCGCTGACTTGAATTTCTGCGCCATGATCATCTTTTCCGCTGACATAACGCATCCATCCCGCAACGGCTAAGGCTAAATAATCAAATGATTGGCCATTTTTCAGGTGAATTTGGATAGAATCGAGTAAACGTTGGGATAATTTCAACGTTCCATCCATCGCGATTTGCCAAGTACGATGTTTCAACCCCGTATTTTTAAAACGCTCAATCAGGGCATTAGCATAGGCTGGTAAATCCACATTTTTGATGGATAACGTTGGTGCTTGCTCATTGACCATCAAGTGATAAGCGGCTTTTTCATAAGCGCTATCCTGCATGCATTCATTAATATATTGGTAACCAGCCAAATAACCTAAATAAGCAAGGAAAGAGTGGCTACCATTTAACATGCGCAGCTTCATTTCTTCAAATGGAACGACATCCGTGACTAACTGAGCGCCCGCTTTTTCCCACTCAGGGCGACCTGCGACGAAATTGTCTTCAATCACCCATTGGCGAAATGGCTCACAGGCAATGGCGACTTTGTCAACGACAGGGCCTAGCTGGGATTGAATTTTCTCCGCTGTGTCTGGTGTCATGGCAGGCACAATTCTATCCACCATGGTAGATGGAAAGGTGACATTGGCTTCAATCCAATTGGCCAATTCAATATCCTGTTTTGCAGCCATCGCTAAAATGACATTTTTCGTGATATGGCCATTTTCAGGCATATTGTCACAGGACATGACCGTAAATGGTGTAATACCCAGTACCTTACGGCGTTTTAAGGCTTCAACAATCAGACCCGGTAGTGATTTCGGGGTATTTGGTGAGGCTAAATCATGCGCAATAGCGGGGTTCGCAAAATCAATCGAACCTGTCGCGGGCACATAGCAATAACCTTTTTCAGTAACCGTCATGGAAACGATGGCAATATTAGGGTCTAACATGCGATTGATAACGGCATCAATTCCGTGAATGGTTGGGTGTAATGCTTCTTTTACCACACCGACAGTACGGGTTTGCCAATTATCGCCTTGCATTTCAACTACGTTATAAAGGCAGTCTTGAGCGAGTAAATCTTCAATTTGTTGCTCGCCACCGACTAAATTGACCTCACAAAAGCCCCAATCACTCTGCTGTTCCGTAGCTAAAATATCCGCAAAGATGGCTTGGTGGGCGCGGTGGAACGCGCCGAAACCTAAGTGAAGCATTTTTACCTTTACCTGCTCCCTATCATAGCTTGGTACTTTGATTGTGGCGGGTAATTGGTTTAGGTTATTGGTTGACAGTTGCATATTTCACTTTACCTTTTTGTTGTTCAGCCTCTTCAACCGCATCCAACGTGCTGGTTAAATCACGATCTTTCACTTCAGGCATGATAATGGCACTGATTAATGAAATGGCAGAGTAAATGATGATCATGATTGCAATTGGCCACCAGCTTCCGGTGATGCTACAGAAAATACCCGCTAGAACTGGGCCTAAACCAGAGGCAATTAAGCCACCAATTTCTTTGGCCACAGCCATACCAGTAAAACGGTTACGTGAGTTGAACATTTCAGCCATCGTAATATTTTCTAAGGCAAATAATCCGAGTACTGAACAGTTATGAACGATAATAATACAGATGGTAATTAAGCTAACGCTGTTCGCACCATCGACGATGACAGATAACATCGGATAGGCGAGCAACATGGCAGATAAGCTAAGAATAATATAAGGAATACGGCGCCCGAATTTATCAGATAGCAGACCAATCACAGGAATGGTCAGGAAACCGACAACGGAGCTGATCATGATCGCATCAGTTGGAATACTTTTATCAAATAATAAGCTTTGAACTAAATATCCCGCTAAGAAAGTTTGAATTAACCCAGAGTTACCCGCTTGACCGAAACGAATACCAGTTGCTAACCAAAATGCTTTAGATTTAAACATGGCAAAGAAACTTTCTTTCGGTGGCGTTTGTACCGCAACTTTGGCTTCTTGCTCTTCCGTATTTTGTACTTTCTCAAATACTGGGCTTTCTTTCAGATTCAGTCGTAACCACACGGCAAACAACATCACAACGAAGCTTGCCAAGAAAGGTACACGCCAGCCCCACGCCAGCAAGTCTGATTTGTCTAACCAGAAGAACATAACCGCCCAAATCGCAGTGGCACTTAATGTGCCGCAGTTTGTCCCCAGACCCACGAGTGAAGCCACAATACCGCGACGGCCTTTTGGTGCATATTCTGCCAGCATGGTACCTGCGCCTGAAATTTCAGCGCCTGCCCCTAGGCCTTGAATAATTCGCAAAAGAACTAATAATAGCGGTGCGAGGATACCTACCTGTGCGTAGGTTGGTAATACCCCGATTAATGTAGTACACACCCCCATCATGGTGATGGTGATAAAGAGTACTTTTTTACGACCGATTCGGTCGCCCATTTGACCAAAGAAAATCGCACCAACAATACGTGCGACATATCCGGCACCGTAAGTTCCCATAGCAAGAATTAATGCCATTGAAGCGGATTGTTCAGGGAAAAATATTTCATGGAAAACAAGTGCTGCGCCTAACGAGTAAAGCTGGAAATCCATAAACTCCAGAGCGGTTCCTAGCCAGCCTGAAACTGCAGCTTTGGTCAGATCGCCAGAGCTGCGTTCCACTTTCCCTGATGGATCAATTGACTGAGTATTCATATTATTATCCTATTAATCACGTAGAGTAGTATCCAAAATCGGATTTAGTTTTTTTTAATTAAATTAAAAGGTTAAAAGAATTTTACAGCAGGTCTTCTGGTCTTTTTCAAAGGTTAATATTGCCTCTTGCGCTTCAGTGAATGGGAACTGATGGGTTAAGATTTTTGTTGGGTCAATTTTTTTAGATTCTATCCAGCTAATCACTTCTGGGAATTTTTTGGCATTCAGGCGCGAAGAAAACAATGAAATCTCTTTGCTGGTAATACTTTGCTGTGTAACGGCACTTGCTTCACTTGAAAAGCCCATAATAGAAACTCTTGCCGCAGGGGAAGCAATCAAGATGGCTTCTTGTAAGATAGCGGGATGGCAAGCTGCATCAAGTACTAACGTTGGGCGGAGCCCCAGTGCTTTGAGTTGCTCTGGTAGTGGGGTTTGTGAATTATCAATGACAATATCAGCGCCACAATCTTTTGCTCTTGCTAAGCGTTCAGTCACGCGGTCAACTACAATTAAGGTTTTGACCTGATAAACGCCTTTAAGAACCTGTGCGCAGGTTAACCCAATCGTACCCGCACCATAGACTAATGCGACATCATCTTGAGTTGGATGAACATGCGAAGTCACGTTGGCGGCAATAGAGTATGGTTCAACGGTAACGGCACATTCATCGCTGATTGAATCAGGAATGGTATAAGCGTTTGCCGCAGGGACATTAACATATTCAGTGAACCCGCCATCAGTATGAACGCCTAATACTTCTAGTGTCTCGCAAACATTTGGTTTACCAATTGAACATGGGTAGCAATGACCACAACTGAGAACAGGGTCGATAGAGACACGTTCACCAATGCGTTTACTGTCTACGCTGGAACCGACTTTTTCAATGACACCGAAAAATTCATGACCAATCACTCGTGGATATTTTGCAAATGGGTTATGGCCACGGTAGATATGGCTGTCAGAACCACAAATACCGGCTAATCGGACTTTTATTTGTACTTGATTTTCAGTTGGTTCAGGAACTGAACGCTCTTCAATCAATAATGTATTAGGTTCTTTAATTACTACCGATTTTACAGCTTTCATATTTGACTCCGAATAAAATAAAAATTACCAGTTCCACAACGTGCCGTCTTCGAGACGAGCAACTGGAAGATAAGCTGGGTTGTACGGGTATTTCGCTGCCAGTTTTTCATCAAAATCGATACCTAAACCGGGCTTATCACTTGGGTGCATATAACCATCGTTGAACGTCCAGTTGGTCGTAAATACGGACAACATTTCTTCGGAGTAGCCCATAAACTCTTGAACGCCGAAATTTGGTACCCATAGATCAAAGTGTAAGGCGGCAGCATGGCAAATAGGGGATAGGTCAGATGGACCATGAGAACCGGTTCTGACTTGGTAAAGTGAAGCGAAATCAGCAATCCGGCGCATACCCGTGATCCCTCCAGCATGCGTGATTGTGGTGCGGATATAATCGATAAGTTGCTCTTCAATCAATTGTTTACAATCCCAAATGCTATTAAAAACTTCACCTACAGCGATTGGGGTGACGGTATGTTGACGAATTAATCTAAAACAAGCTTGGTTTTCCGCTGGTGTTGGGTCTTCCATCCAAAATAATCGATAATCTTCAATACTTTTACCGAAGCGAGCTGCTTCAATAGGGGTCAAGCGATGGTGCATATCGTGTAGTAGGTGTTCATTGAAGCCATATTTGTCCCGTACGGCTTCAAATAGTTTGGGCATAAAATCGAGGTATTTTTCGGTTGACCAAAATTGCTCTTCAGGGTGATGGCCTTTTGTGGCAGGTTCATAAGCAAGGTTTTTTCCTTTACTCTGCCCATAGGTGGTTGCCATCCCTGGGATGCCGCACTGCACTCGGATCGCTTTAAAACCTTTTTCTTTATATTTTGCGTAGTTATCTAGTGTTTCGGCAATATCAGTACCTGTGGTATGGCAATAAACCATCACTCCTTCACGAGAAGCGCCACCGAGTAATTGATAAACCGGAAGGTTGGCAATTTTGCCTTTAATATCCCACAGTGCCATATCAATAGCTGAGATGGCGGACATCGTAACTGGGCCTCTGCGCCAGTAGGCTCCCTTATAGAAGAACTGGTAAATATCTTCGATTTTATGTGGGTCACGGCCTATCAACTGAGGACAGAGGTGATCTTGAAGATAGGATGCCACTGAGAGTTCTCTCCCGTTAAGGGTGGCATCACCTAGTCCATATATGCCTTCATCGGTGGTAATTTTTAATGTGACAAAATTACGACCGGGGCTACATACAAAGACTTCTGCTTTTATGATTTTCATTTTGGCCTAAATCCCTATTACTTGTTAACCAACTGATCAACCAAATCACCCCTTATTACTCAAACTGGTTTATTTATTGGTTAACCAAATTTTCTTTTTTTCACTCTATCAATCGGTAAATTAAAAAACAATGACTAAAAAGACGACAATAAGTGAATCTGATCACAAATTGGTTAACTAATTTTGTGGAAATAGTGGATAAATTGGTTGACCATTGTTGTGAGGGACGATAATCTACAATGGAAGAACTAAATTTAATTCGACAACGCGTTGTACATATATATGAAAACTCAATACCGCTCGTACCAATACCTAGGTCAGCAGTTAAAAGAGCTCATTGCATCTGGTGAATATCCGATAGGAAGTCGTTTAATGCCAGAGCGTGAGATCGCTAAAAAATATGATGTTAGTCGCTCATTGGTACGTGAAGCACTCATCATGTTAGAAATTGAAAAATTGGTTTCTATCAAGAAAGGTTCTGGTGTTTATGTTATCAACCACCCAGATCTATTAATTGATGAAGTCAAAAGCTTAGATCATGGCCCTTTTGAAATACTGCAAGCTCGCCAAGTGATTGAAAGTGCGATAGCTGCATGTGCTGCTTTGTCAGCAACAAAAGCCGATATCCAAGAGATCCGCGCATTATTAGAAGATGAGCGAATCAAAGTTGCGAATAATGAAAGTGACGATGCGAATGATCATAAGTTTCATGTGTTAATTGCTCGCGCAAGCAAGAACGACATGATGGCGAAGATTATTGATGATATCTGGGCTGTGCGGTTACAAAGCCCTATGTGGGATAAGCTACATGAGCATATCGACAATACGACTTACCGGAAGAAGTGGTTGATTGATCATGAAAATATTTTAAATGCACTACAAAAACGTGATCCTGAATTGGCTAAAAAAGAGATGTGGCAGCATTTAGAGAATGTCAAAAATACGCTAATGCAGCTTTCTGATTTTGATGACCCCAATTTTGATGGTTACTTATTTGAAACAATTCCTTATCAGACTATTTTTGAATAATCGCAGGAGAAGTACTCATGGAGCATACGTGGCGTTGGTACGGTCCTAATGACCCTGTTTCTTTAAGTGATGCTAGGCAAGCAGAGGCGACGGGAATCGTCTCTGCGCTCCACCATATTCCTAACGGTGAAGTTTGGAGTGTTGAGGAGATTTTAAAGCGTAAAGCTATCATTGAAGATGCTGGGTTAGTTTGGTCTGTCGTGGAAAGTATTCCTGTTCACGAAGATATTAAAACTCAACAAGGTAATTTTGATCTCTATATTCAAAATTACCAACAAAGTATTCGTAATTTAGCATCCTGTGGTATTAAGACCATTTGCTATAATTTTATGCCAATTCTAGATTGGACGCGTACTGACCTTGCTTATACGCTACCAGATGGCTCCAAAGCGTTACGGTTCGACAATATTGCCTTTGCCGCGTTTGAAATTCATATTTTAAAACGTGAAAATGCGGCGGCGAGTTATTCAGAACAAGAAGTCAAAGAAGCGGCTGAGTATTATGCCAATATGTCATCTGATGATATCGAAAACCTGATTAAAACCATCATTGCAGGGTTACCGGGCGCAGAAGAAGGTTATACATTAGACCAATTCCGTGAGCGCTTGGCGCTGTATAATAATATTGATGAAAATCAGTTACGTGAGAACTTACGTTATTTCTTGCAGAAAATCGTTCCTGTATGTGAAGAAGAAAATGTGGTTTTAGCTATTCACCCCGATGACCCTCCGCGCCCAATTTTAGGCCTGCCACGTATTGTTTCTACCATTGAAGATATGCGGTTTATTAAGCAAAGCTGCGATAGCATTCATAATGGGTTTACTATGTGCACAGGTTCTTATGGTGTGCGAGCCGATAACGACCTAGTAAAAATGATTAATGAATTTGGTGATCGTATTCATTTCACACATTTACGTTCAACGGTGAGAGAAAACAACCCAAATACTTTCCATGAAGGAAATCATATTGCAGGTGATGTCGATATGTTTGAAGTGGTCAAAGCCATTTTAGCGGTTGAACAAAAACGCCATGCTGCGGGGCTTGCACCAATTCCAATGAGACCAGATCATGGTCACCAAATTTTGGATGATTTGAAGAAAGTGACTAACCCTGGTTATTCCGCTATTGGCCGCTTAAAAGGCTTAGCAGAGGTGAGAGGGTTAGAGCTCGCAATTAAACGTATGTATTACCCTGAATTACTGAAAATCTAAAAATTAGCTCGTTATTAACGATATTTGCTTTTCATTTGGTATTATACCAAAGGTACTGTTATACCCCTAAAGAAGCAAAACTGTTATTTTATTATTACGCGACTAAATAGTATTTGGTCGCGTATTTTATTGACCATAAATGCTTTTTATATTTATCGTTATCTAAATGGTACAGTAGGTATAGTATTAAATATATTTATGTTTTTATTTCTTTCTTATCGAACAACAGCAATAAAAAGCACATCAAGATACGAACAATAGCTACTTCTGTTGTAAATTAGGAAGTGGTCGGCATCATAATCTTACAGTCATAACCACTTCAAACCACAATGTCACTATTTTTATCCTAGTGATAACAATTTATTTATATCAAATAAAACAATCATCATCCTGATTTACATTTACCTTGATCTACTTCGGGTTAATAGAATGGATAATTCGGGGGCTAGAGTAGCCTCAAGGTGACTTTTGTTTTATCCTGAACATTAGAGAACCGCATTCGCGGATATAAATATGATGAGCAAAAACGCTTTCGAGAAAATAAATAACCCTTTCTCGGGAATTGTCGTTATAAAAAAATAGAAAAGTGAGAACGCAATGGGTATTCGTATCGTTCCTAAAGAAGAGTTAGGACAAGAAAGATTGAAAGAAAAGGGAATTGGTTTTATTCCACCAGTTCTGTTTCCTAACTTAAAAAGTTTATATCAACGCCGTGCTGAGCGACTCAAAGAACTTGGTGCAGGAGAACATCCTTTTGCAGATTATCTGAATTTTGCTGCTGAAGTGGCAACCGCACAACATAATGCACAGCATGATAATCTATTAGAAATGGATATGGCATCTATCCTTGAGCGCTCAACAAATACCAATAATTCGCCATTGGATGCAAAAACATTTCCACGGACAATGCATTGGCACAAATTATTAACGGCAATTATTGCCGAATTAATGCCAGTCGTGCCTGAGTCTGTACGTCCGGCGTTAGAAAATCTGAATAAAGCGTCTGAAACAGAACTCGAAGTCATGGCAACTGCGTTGCTAAATGAAGAGTTTGAAAAAGTTCCTGCGGACAAATCGATGTTCATTTGGGCTGCATTATCGGTGTATTGGGCACAAATGGCAGCAAATATCCCAGGTAAAGCACGTGCAGAACATGGTGACCATCGCCATTTCTGTCCTGTATGTAATAGCATGCCAGTGTCGAGTATTGTGCAAATTGGTACATCACAAGGTTTACGTTATTTACACTGTAATTTATGTGAAACTGAATGGCATATGGTGCGCGTTAAATGCAGTAACTGTGAGCAAACAGGTAAATTGAATTATTGGTCATTAGATGACGAAAATGCGGCAGTTAAAGCCGAAAGCTGTGGTGATTGCGGTAGCTACTTGAAAATCCTTTATCAAGAAAAAGAAGCTAAAGTTGAAGCTGTCGCGGATGATTTAGCCTCAATTATTTTAGATGCACGCATGGAAGAAGAAGGCTTTGCGCGTAGTAGTATTAATCCGTTCTTGTTCCCTGGTGAAAAATAAGTGGTAAAAGAGAATCGTGACTATGGCTGAATCAGACTTGGTTTTATATCGCCAACTTCCTGCTATTGATAAATTATTGCAGCTCGATGAAGTGCAAATTTTGGTTGAACAATCAGGGGCTCATTGGGTCACTGCATGTTTACGTAAGATGCAAGAACAAGCTCGAGCCAGTATTGCTCAGGCAGGGAAATTACCTGCTTGGCAGGAAGATTGGGTAAAAGAGTTAGCACAACGCCATCAAGCTTTAGGGCAAAGCGCCCTAAAAAATGTGTTTAACTTGACGGGTACGGTGCTACATACCAATTTAGGCCGTGCGGTCATGTCAACCACGGCGGTGAATGCAGTTAGCCAAGTGATGAGTTCGCCTGTCACATTAGAATATTCTCTAGATGGTGCGATGCGAGGGCATCGTGACCGTGCGATTGCTGACTTGCTGTGTGAGCTCACTGGCGCCGAAGATGCCTGTATTGTTAATAATAATGCTGCCGCAGTTTTATTATTGCTAGCAACGGTTGCAAATGGCCAGCAAGTTATTGTTTCTCGTGGTGAATTGGTTGAGATTGGTGGGGCTTTCCGTGTGCCAGATGTGATGGCGCAGGCTGGCTGCCAATTAGTTGAAGTGGGTACAACGAATCGGACTCACTTACGTGACTATGAGAACGCGATTAATGATCAAACTGCACTATTAATGAAAGTGCATACCAGCAATTACAGTATTGAAGGATTTACTGCTGAAGTTGAAGGCGAAGAGCTTGCAGAGCTAGGTAGAAAGTATCAATTACCAACGGCAATTGATTTAGGCAGTGGTTCGATGATTGATATGACGGCTTATGGGCTACCTGCAGAGCCTATGCCACAAAGTTACCTTTCTCAAGGCATTGATTTAGTTTCAATTTCTGGAGATAAACTTCTTGGTGGCCCACAAGCAGGGATTATCTTAGGGAAGAAAAAATGGATTGATGCAATTCAAAAGCATCCATTAAAACGTGCTTTACGTGTTGATAAAATGGTTTTAGCTGCACTTGAAGCAACGCTAAAACTGTATTTAACTCCCGAAAAACTCACAACAGAATTACCCACATTACGTTGGCTAACACGAGATCCTGAAACTATTCGTGATAGCGCAGAAAGCATAGTTGTTGCTCTACAAGCCTTTTATGGGGACAAATTTATTGTTGAAGTTGAGCCTTGTCTCTCACAAATAGGGAGCGGTTCACTTCCTGTCGACCGTCTTCCTAGCTTTGCGGTAACATTCACACCGCTAAATGGAAAAGGTAGTACATTAGAGCAACTCGCTACGCAGTGGCGCCAGCTACCTCAACCAGTGATTGGGCGTATGAAAGACGGTAAATTGTGGCTTGACTTGCGCTGTCTTGATGATGAACACGCGTTATTACAGGTTTTACTTTCATGATTTTTGCGACAGCAGGCCATGTTGACCATGGTAAAACTTCTTTAATTCAAGCCATTACTGGCATAAATACCGCACACCTCCCTGAGGAGAAAAAGCGCGGAATGACCATTGACCTAGGGTATGCCTACTGGCCACAGCCAGATGGGAGCTCTATTGGTTTTATCGACGTTCCAGGACATGAAAAATTCTTAGCCAATATGTTGGCTGGGATTGGTGGTATAAACCATGCGCTTTTGGTAGTAGCTTGTGATGATGGCGTGATGGCGCAAACCCTTGAACACCTTTCGATTTTAAGGCTAGCGGGTTGTGAAAATATCAGTGTTATACTGACGAAGGCTGACCGAGTCGATCATTCGCGAATTGAACAGGTTACGGAGCAAGTCACCTCCGAGCTGGCTAAACAAGGTTGGCCAGATGCAAAACTATTCATTACGTCTATTGAAGATGGGCGTGGCATTGATGCGCTGCGTTTATATCTGCAACAACTTCATCAGCAAAGTGGTTCACATCCCAATATCCAACGTCGTTTTCGTTTAGCCATTGACCGCGTTTTTTTGGTTAAAGGTGCAGGGGTAGTGGTGACTGGCACTGCATTAGCGGGAAAAATTCAAGTTGGTGAGTCACTATGGGTGACAGGAGCGGATAAGCAGGTTCGCGTCAGAGGTATTCATCGGCAAAACCAAATATCTGAATTCGCTGTTGCAGGTGATCGAGTGGCCTTAAACTTGGTGGGCGATATTGATAAAGAAAATATTACCCGAGGGGATTGGTTACTTGCAGAGCAACCTGCGTTTATTGCAACACGGGTTATTGTTGAATTGGAATGCGATGCATTAATTAAGCACTGGCAACCTGTGCATCTTTACCATGGTGCAAGCCACATCACAGGACGAGTGTCATTATTAGTGGAGCAAGGGGAAACCCCCGTGCTTGCTGAGTTAATTTTAGATACCCCATTATGGTTAGTCGAGAATGACCGGTTAATTATCCGTGATATTAGCGCTCGCCAAACGTTAGGTGGGGCTCGAGTGATACGTTTGGTTTCCCCACGGCGAGGTAAAAGGCTTCCGGAGTTTTTGGATTGGTTATCTAAGCTTTGCCGAGAACAAGATGAACTGGCTCACTTTAAGCTACAGCTTCCTCAAGGTGAACTTAATTTACGGGATTACAGTTGGGCGCGGCAACTCACCCATGATGTGTTAGATAATTTATTGGCTCAAATGGATGTGGAGCGTGTTGGCAACCATGTTTTATCCACATTTAAAGCGCAGATAGCGAAAGAACGTATCGTTCAAACCCTTGAAGAATTCAATGAAATACACAGTGACCAAATCGGTGTAGGCAAAGCACGTTTAAAACGTATGGCTCTGCCTTCAATGAGCGAGGCATTAGCATTTAAATTCATTGATGATCTCATTGGTGAAAATGTTATTAAGCAAACTCGCGGTTGGTTGCATATGCCCCAACATGGGCTGGTGTTTGATGCCCAACAGCAATTGATTTGGCAGCAAATACACCCATTATTTTCACGTAATGAAGCGTGGTGGGTACGTGATTTAGCATTAGAAAGTGGCTATGAAGAAGATACGATGCGTCGCGTTCTAAAAAAGGCGGCGCAAATGGGATTAATTACGGCGATAGTTCGTGACCGCTATTATAGCCATGAGCAAATTAATTATTTTGCGTCACTTATTCACCGTTATTGCATGGAAAATGAAGTCATTTTTGCGGCTGATTTCCGTAACGAATTAGGGATTGGTCGGAAACTTGCGATTCAAATTCTTGAGTTTTTTGATAAAAGCGGTTTTACTCGTCGTAAAGGCGATGGTCACCATTTACGAGATAAAGGCATTTTCGTTGAATAAATTGAGTGTTTTAATCCGTTATAGTAGTGCCTCATAGCAACCTCCAATATTAAACTTGTGGTAAAACTGATGAAGAAAAAGTTATTTGCAGGCTTTTATCTGGCATTGATCTTTATTGGCTCCCTTTTCTTAGTCTTTGAAAAAGGTAGCGTAATTTATCCTGCTCTCATATCGGTCAGTGTATATGCCGTTTTATTCGGTATTTTAATGGTGCTAACAGCTCGCTGGTTATTTTCCGCTATTATTACCAGTACATTATTTATCATCATAAAATTCCTGAATCAGTTAAAAGTTCATTATTACAAAGAACAACTCTTCTTTAGTGATATCAATATTATGACAGACACTTCCAATATGGGGACCTTGGGCCATTATTGGTTAGCAGGTGTCGCACTGGTTGGGTTGCTTATATTATTAGTCATTAATGGGGTTATTAGCTGGCGATTGCTCAAGCCGAGTAAATCAAAAATGACTCGCGTTATTGGTGTTGTTCTTATTGTTGCGGGTTACTTTGGTATTAACTTCACAAGCTCACATTATTATGACAGATGGTCTCAGACGTTGCCAAAAGGCCGAGGGACAGTGACCAATATTATTATGTCGGCACAAAATGCGAGTTATCAATCCCCTGAATTTGCAGGCTCAGCTGATTATTTTATGGAAAAAGCAGCAGCAATATCCCTAGAAAATAATGCAGCCTCAGAAAAACCAGACATCGTTTTATTACTGCAAGAGTCTACTGTTGACCCACATATTTATGACTTACCTGAAGGAACTAAGCTTCCTGATTTATTTATGTTCCAGCAAGATAGTGGCGTAAGTGCGCATAGTCAGATGCGGGTACAAACTTTTGGGGGAGGAACTTGGTTATCTGAATTCTCAGCGCTAACTGGCTTAAATAGTGATGATTTTGGTGCGCAAAAAAGCGGTGTCTTTTATTTTATCGTTGACCACCTTAAAAATAGCTTATTCAAAGAAATGAAGGCCAACGGTTATTATACTGTGGTACTTACCCCCTTTAATAAAGGTGCATACCATTCAGGGCATGCCTATGAAACGCTTGGGGTTGATAGAATTATTCAACCACAAGAGCTCGGCTATCCAGGTAAACTGCAAGATAACTTATGGACAATCAGCACCGATGATATGCTGAAATATGTAAAAGAAATCTTAGCGAAAGAAACAGATAAACCCGTATTTATTTTCTCTCTTACAATGTATGAGCATGGTCCTTACAAAGAGAGCCATAGTGATGACTACGGTATAAAAGACAAAATTAAAAACTCAGATGCTGCAGGTGAATTTAGCCATTATATGGACAAAATCGTAACCTCAGATGCATCAATACGTGATTTCGCAGAATTCATTGAAAAACGTGAGCGTCCGTTGATGTTTTTATATTTTGGTGACCATCAACCAGGAATTAGCTTAAATCAGTATAATTCTTCATTTTCATCACCCGCTTACCTAACACAATTTACTTTGCGGGATAACTTGAAATCAGGAACTGCAATAACAACGGGCCAGTTAACAGATATTTCCTTCTTAGGCGGAATCTTATTAGAAAGGGCAAATTTAAACATTTCCCCATTTTATGAAGCCAACATCAAAATGCGTCACTTATGTGATGGCAAACTCAATGATTGTGAAGACCAAAAGTTACTTGATAGCTATCGCAACTATGTTTATGGAACTTTAGAAGCAGCTAATGCCAATAAAGGTGATATGTAATAGTATGTTATTATCAGCCGTAGATATTTACGGCTGATACCCTCTTTTTTGTTATTTCCTGCCTAAAATATTAATATTTTCTTAAAATTTATTATTTTTTTACGCTTTTTTGTTTTAATAACAAAACCATTCGTTATTTTTTTTGTCTTAATTTTAGTTAATTTTTCTGTGAAATTAGGTGCTCATTTCGAGCTTTAGAATGGTTTAACGCTAGAAGACAATGAATATGAAATATTTGGTCACGGGAAGTGCGGGTTTTATTGGTTTCACGCTTTGCCAACGTTTATTAGAGAGTGGGCATGAAGTTGTCGGGATTGATAACTTAAATGCGTATTACGATCAAGGGCTTAAACAATCCCGTTTACATTTATTGGAGCAGTTTCCGTTATTTCGTTTTATTCATCTTGATATCACAGACCGTGAGACTGTCCGTGTATTGTGTACACAAGAACAATTTGACCGAGTCATTCACTTAGCGGCACAAGCGGGTGTTCGTTACTCGTTGGAAAACCCATTTGCTTACGCAGATAGTAATTTAACTGGCCACCTCGCCATTTTAGAAGGTTGTCGCCAAGCAAAAGTGAAGCATTTAGTCTATGCCTCTTCAAGTTCGGTGTACGGCGTAACCGATAAGACGCCATTTACTACTGACATGGCAACCGATCACCCGATTTCACTCTATGCGGCAACAAAGAAAGCCAATGAATTAATGGCGCACTCCTATTCACATTTATACCAGCTACCGACCACAGGGCTGCGGTTCTTTACGGTTTATGGCCCTTGGGGGCGCCCAGATATGGCTTTATTTAAGTTTACGAAAGCTATTTTGGCGGGCGAGCCTATCGATGTCTATAATAACGGCAATCTCAGTCGTGATTTCACTTTTGTTGATGATATTGTCGAAGGTGTGATCCGTATTTCAGATATAATTCCACAAACGAACCCGAATAATCATTCGGCATCACCTGCAGAAAGCAGCGCGCCATATCGAATCTATAATATTGGTAATGGGCAGCCTGTTAAGTTGATTGAATTTATTTCTGCACTGGAAAAGGCACTGGGTAAAGAAGCGATTAAAAACTTTTTACCTATGCAAGCGGGTGATGTGTACACCACTTGGGCGGATACGGAAGACTTGTTTAATGTGACAGGTTATCGCCCACAAGTTTCTATTGAGCAGGGTGTTCAGTCATTTGTGGATTGGTACCGTTCTTATTACCACCAATAATATCAATAAGCTGTAACATCTTTAGCAGGATTTGGGAGGCAAGTTTGAAAATAGCAATCGCAGGAACCGGCTACGTCGGCCTATCTAACGCCATGTTGCTGTCACAAAACCACGAAGTGGTTGCGGTGGACATCATCCCTGAAAAAGTGGCGATGTTAAACAACCATCAATCACCGATTGTTGATGCAGAAATTGAACAGTTTTTAACGGAAAAGACCCTCAATTTCCGTGCCACAGAAGATAAAACTGAAGCTTACACCGGTGCACAATACGTCATTGTCGCAACGCCAACCGACTATGACCCAAAAACCAATTACTTCAATACAAGATCGGTTGAGTCTGTTATTCATGATGTGAATGAAATTAACCCAGAAGCGACGATTATCGTGAAATCCACTATCCCTGTGGGCTTTACCGCGCGCTTACGTGAAGAGTTTGGTTATACCAACGTGATTTTCTCTCCTGAATTTTTACGTGAGGGGCGTGCTTTGTGGGATAACTTACATCCTTCCCGTATCGTGGTGGGAGAGCGTTCAGAGCGCGCGAAAATTTTTGCGGATTTGTTGCTGGAAGGCGCAATTAAGAAAGATGTGCCCGTGTTATTTACCGATGGAACCGAAGCCGAAGCCATTAAACTGTTTGCCAACACTTATTTAGCGATGCGTGTGGCGTACTTTAATGAGCTCGATACCTACGCAGAAAGTCGCGGTTTAAATGCACGCCAAATTATTGAGGGAGTCTCTTTAGACCCACGTATTGGTAGCCATTATAACAACCCATCATTCGGTTACGGTGGTTATTGTTTACCGAAAGATACTAAGCAACTGCTAGCTAACTACGATGACGTGCCAAATAACCTGATTAACGCCATTGTGGAATCAAACCGCACCCGTAAAGACTTTATTTCCGATGCGATTATCGCTAAAGCACCATGCAAAGTCGGTGTTTATCGCTTAGTCATGAAAGCGGGCTCTGATAATTTCCGTGCCTCTGCGGTACAAGGTGTGATGAAACGCATCAAAGCCAAGGGCATTGAAGTGGTGGTGTATGAGCCGGTTTTAAAAGAAGAAGAATTTTTCCGTTCGAAGGTTATCCGTGATCTCGATACTTTCAAAGCAGAAAGCGACATTATTCTAGCCAACCGTATGGTGCCTGAGCTGGAAGATGTGGCAGAGAAAGTCTATACCCGAGATTTATTTGGTAATGATTAAAACTCGTTTATGGGGTAGGTTGGTATCGTGCTAACCTATCTCTGTATATTAAGACCTAATAACCCTATCTATTTTGTGCCATAGTGCACAAGTTACCTATTTTTAAACGCTACTCTGCAACAATCGCTAAGAAATGTTGTTTGCCATTTGCTAGCATCCGTCAATTGATTAAAAATTGGCTATTTTGTTATGCAGAAAATAATAAAAAAACAAAGAGACGGTTTTATCACCTTTCAAAAAGAAGGTGAGATAGATTTTTGGCAAATTGTTAATGATTATATTGATGGGAAGATCGCGGGTAAGAATTTAAGTAGCGGAAATATTGAGAGAAGTGTTGCTCGTATTCATGTAAATGGACAAAGTTATATTATTAAATGCGAAAAAGAACGCGATAAGCGTATTGAAAAACGGCTGATGCATATTATTTCTGGCCCTTTTTATTCACGTTTATTGAAACGTTTAGTGACTGCACAAAATAACGGTTGTACCGTAACGAATGATATTTACTTTGTTGCAGAAAAAATGGTCGGTCGTGAGTCAGTAGAAACATGGATTATTGCGGAGTATGTGGAAGGAACTGTTTTATCTGAAGTTGATGATATCAAGCCTTATTATGCAGAGATGAAAGTCATTATCAACCAATTGCATTGGTATGGTTTATCTTCTAATGATATCCATGCAGGGAACTTTGTTATAACCAATGAAGGACTTAAGGTTATTGATTTATCAGATTATGGTAATTTTGCTATTTGCAAAGCGAATGATTTAATTGCATTACAGCGTTTTTACGGTATCGAACCCGATAGCAAAAATTTTGTTTATCGTTTTATTCGTTTTAGAGATCACTTTCGTCATTGGTCAAGAAAGATAAGAGGGAAGAAAACTCGGCTCTAGTTCGCTATGCCAAGTTTTCATTACCACAAAATTACCGAAAAAAACAAAGTTATCGATCACAACAAAACTATTGATAAAGCGCATCTAAAAATTCAGGGATAAAACTGCCTGTCCCATGGCAACGCTGGGTTGCGGTTTCTCCAGCTTGTTTCATGATAGCGCAAGCAGCGGCAACATTTTGTAGCCTATCACCAGGTAGAGCGCAACATGCAGCAACCACCGCGGAAAGAGCGCATCCTGTACCGACGACTCGAGTCATTAAAATATGGCCGCCAGTAACTGCAAAGGTGCGTATTCCATCGGTGATGTAATCCACTTCCCCGCTTATCGCAACAATTGTCTTAGCTTGTCTCGCTAATAATTGTGCTGCGGGAAGAGCGTCATCAGTGGTGTTAAGGGAATCAACGCCTCTGCCGCCAGCACTGCTTCCTACCAATGCCATAATTTCAGAGGCATTACCGCGAATAGCGGCAGGCTTGAGAGTCAGCAATTCATGGCAAAAATGGGTGCGAAAGCTAAGTGCACCTGCGGCAACAGGGTCAAGTACCCAAGGTTTTTTCGCTTGATTCGCACTGTTAACCGCACATTTCATTGCATGTCGGCGCTCAGTGGTTAATGTGCCTACATTAATCAGCAAGCCATGTGCGATAGCGGCAAACTGCTCTGCTTCTTCGGGTTCAATGACCATGGCGGGAGAGCAGCCGAGCGCTAACAGGACATTGGCAGTGAAGGTCTGAACAACATCGTTTGTCATGCAATGAACAAGAGGGGATTGAGAAGTAAGCTGTTGTAGTACCAATGATTTTGTCGTGTTGCTGATGTGTTCAAATTCTAACATGATCCCCTCATTAATAGTGATAGAGCATAGGCTCGTTGATTTATTCTACACTCTATCTGTTTTAATGAAAGAACCACTTAATCAGCAAGATATTTCTCCATGACCATTCCACCAGCGCCTTGAGCAACAATTTCGTATGAATCATTGGCGGGGTAAATACGTGTCTTAATATGAGGAAAAATAGAGAGTTTTTCTTCAATAGACTTTTGGGTCATCTCAAAAAAGTGATTTTTAGGTGTTAGGGTTCCGCCGCACACCACCACATCTGCTTGAGTCGTTAAAATCGCATTAGCGATGGCAATACCATAATAATAGGCTGCCTCGCCAAGTGCTTCGAGACACAGGGCATCGTCCAATGTGAGAGCTTGGAAAATAGTATGGTAGCTAATTTCAGACTCATTATTAACTAATTCATTGATTATTGAGCTTTTACCCAACCTGAGTTGCTGGATCACCCGTGACTTAATCGCAGACAGTGAACTATATTGCTTTAAACAGCCAAATGACCCGCATTCGCAGCGTTGACCATTAATATCAATTGTCGTATGACCAAAGGCTTGAGCGGTGCTAATGGGTGCTGGAGCGTATTGATTGTTGATGATGGTACAGCTGCGAATATCGGTATCACAGGTTGTAAATAAAAACCTTTGGCTATCAGAGGTATAGCGTAAACGATACTCAGCAAAAGCCGCAAAACTAATCCCACTTCCGAGTAATACGAAGCAAGGGACTTTACTGGATATATAGTCGTGAAGTTCTTTTATTCGTGAGTTATATTGATGATATGGCAGTTTATCGCGTTCTAATATATGGTCGATGGCGATGCCTATACCTAACAAACTTTTTACGTTAAGTCCATGTTCAGCTAATAAAATATCTAATTTATTGAGCAGATGATCCACCATATTTTCTGCGGTTTCTAGGTGCTCATATTTGACCTTTACCATCCCTAAAATATCCAACTTTAGGTTCTGTAAAACTATCGTCGAATATATATCACTCATTTCAATGCCAACTAGGTAGCCATCAGCAGCATTGATATTATAGAGGATAGGTTTGCGGCCACCGGTCGACTCTCCGAGCTCAGAAGTCGAAATTAAGTGATTTCTCCCCAGTTCGTCAAGTAACCGAGCACAAGTTGCTGGTTTCATGCTAGCCAGTGATGTCAACGTCTCTGCCCTAATGGGACCATGGTTTAAAATTAACCGGTAAAGCGTTTTGAGTTTTTGTGTTTTTGAATTTTTTGAGGTGCGAAATTCATTTAATAGTGTATGTAACAAGCGCCTCACTCCTTTTCATTCCGACTCTTGCGCTAAAGATTAGCAAATATACGCATAAGATTCTGCTTCATGTGACACATCATATCTAAATTCTTTTTCTTAAAATGAGATTAAGATCGCTGTTCTGTTTCTAAATTGCTTTATGATCGATTTTAACAATTTTTAGTCGATGTCAATTTGGAGACAACCATGCATCATACAAAAGATATTCTAGAAAGCTTAAGCTTTATTCAGTCTCGAACAGATATTAAACCAACAGTGGGCATTATTCTGGGTTCAGGATTAGGCCCGTTTGCGGACACATTAGAAAATGCAGTACATATTCCTTATAGCGAAATTCCACATTTTGCCAAATCTGAAGCCGTAGGGCATGCCAATGAATTGGTGATTGGCACCATCGCAGGTAAAAATGTGGTTGCGATGAAAGGCCGTTTCCACTACTACGAAGGCTTTACCCTCGACCAAGTCACTTTCCCTGTGCGTTTGATGAAAGCATTGGGCGTCGAAAAATTGATTATTACCAACGCCTGCGGTGCAGTAAATACCGATTTCAACCCAGGTGACCTGATGATTATTACCGATCATATTAATTTAACTGCAAATAACCCATTGATGGGGCCAAATAACCCTGAATTAGGGGTGCGTTTCTTGGATGTTAGTGAGGTGTATAACAAAGAATTACGCCAAACAATCAAGGATGTAGCGGCCGAACAAGGTGTTTCTGTTCGTGAAGGTGTTTATGCATGGTGGACTGGTCCAACTTATGAAACACCTGCCGAAATTCGCATGATCAGAACCTTAGGCGCTGATGCTGTTGGTATGTCTACCGTACCAGAAGCTCTGGTCGCTCATCATTCACAAATTAAGACAGTGGGCATCTCCTGTTTAACTAATATGGCTTGCGGTATTTTAGAACAACCTCTTAGCCATGACGAAGTTATTGAAACTGCAGAGAAAGTTAAAGCCACCTTCTTGAAATTGGTAACGGGTGTGATCGCTCGCTTCTAGTTTTTAGGTTCTTTTTCTCAAAACAACATAAAGATGTTCATAACGCTAAATAAGGTGAATATTGAAATGAAATTTAAAGGTCTAATTTTAGTTTCTTTAGGCGCTTGCAGTTATGGCATTCTTTCAACACTCGTCGTGTTGGCCTACCGCGCAGGATATTCCTTGAATGATGTCATCGGTAGCCAAACGGTATTAGGTGCGATTTTACTGTGGCTTTTTGTTGCCGCAGGCGCATTAATTAAAAAAGCACGTCTAGTATGGCCAACACGACAACAAAGCCTATTAATGTTACTCACTGGGACGACAACAGGGCTAACCGGACTCTTATATTATGCATCATTGCAATATTTGTCTCCGGCGCTTGGTGTCGTCTTATTTTTGCAATTTACATGGATGGGGGTTGCCATTAATGCGGTTGTCAGCCGCCAAGCTCCTCCCATAATGACCCTGGTATCGGTTGTGGTGATATTAATTGGGACAGTATTAGCGACAGGTTTATTAAATAGTTCAGGGATCGTATTTCACTGGTTTGGTGTGCTATTAGGACTATGTGCAGCATTATCGAATGCTATTCGTGTTTATGTCAGTGGTGCATTAGCGGTTAAGACAGACCCTATGATGCGTTCTGCAATTATGGTAACAGGGGGCGCAATTTTGACATCGATTATCGTTCCGCCAACATTCTTATTGAGCGCATCAACGTTTCATTCTCTATTTTTCTCTTATGGTTTACCCCTAGCTTTCTTTGGTTCTTTCTTTGGTATGTGGATGTTCGCCAAAGGTACTCCACTGATAGGTACCAGTTTAGCGACCATTGTTAGCTCAATGCAGTTGCCCGTCACGATTTTATTATCTGTGACTGTATTGCAGTTACCTCTTGAGTTCATTCAGTTTATTGGCGTTGCTGTCATCCTTATGGGTGTCGCCATTGCTGAGTTGAAAATAAAAACAAATAAATATAACTCCAAACGGAGCCTTGTATGAATATTAAATCCCGCTTGAAAATCATGCTTTTCCTGCAATATTTTGTTTGGGGAAGTTGGTTAGTTACACTCGGCTCCTACATGATGAAAACATTGAGTTTCTCAGGTGCAGAAGTCGGTATGGTGTATAGCTCAAAGGGTATTGCTGCCATTCTAATGCCCGGGCTTATCGGAATCATTGCAGATAAATATATTCCAGCAAATCGTTTATATATGATTTGTCATTTGATTGGGGCTGCCGCATTGTTTTATGCTGCAACAGTCACGAGTTCAACAGTGATGTTCTGGGTGATGTTAATTAATGCAATGGCCTTTATGCCAACTATTGCACTTTCAAATAGCATCAGTTATTCATCATTAAGCCAATATCAGCTCGATTCAGTGAGTAACTTCCCACCTATTCGTGTATTTGGTACGGTAGGTTTTATTGTTGCTATGTGGAGTATTAGCTTAATGAAATTTGAGCTAAGTAGTATGCAGCTTTATATTGCAGGTGGCTGTTCATTACTTTTAGCGCTTTATTCATTAACTTTGCCAAAAATTGATGTTAATAAAAAAGCGATTTCAAGTAGCTGGATCAGTAAGCTAGGTTTAGATGCTCTGGTGTTATTTAAAAAACCCATTATGGCGGTATTTTTCTTATTCGCTATGTTACTTGGTGCGGTTTTACAAATTACCAATACGTTTGGTAACCCATTCTTGCATGACTTCGGTCTGAATCCGTTATACCAAGATAGTTTGGTGGTTCAGTATCCATCGATATTATTATCGATCTCTCAGATGGCAGAAGTGTGCTTTATTTTAGCAATTCCATTTTTCTTGAAACGCTATGGCATTAAAACTGTCATGCTATTAAGCATGTTTGCGTGGACATTACGCTTTGGATTCTTTGCCTTTGGTGACCCATCAGCAATTGGCTTGATGTTCTTAATAATGTCGATGATCGTATATGGCTGTGCATTCGACTTCTTCAATATTTCAGGCTCTATTTTTATTGAAAGAGAAGTGGATACGCGTATGCGCGCGAGTGCTCAGGGCTTATTTATGACGATGGTTAATGGTGTTGGTGCCTATTTTGGTGCGATATTAAGTGGATTGGTTGTCGACTATTACACGGTGGATGGTATTAAAGATTGGCAAATGATCTGGTTAGTTTTTGCTTCTTATACTGTTGTATTAGCAATAATCTTCCAATTTACCTTCCATTATCATCACGATAAAGACGCCGCACTGAAAGAGGCTAAGTCTAGCTAAGATAAGTTGTTAGAAATAACATTTAACCTAAGGGAAAACCATCAATTTGGTTTTCTCTTTTTTTGTTGGTTTTAACACTAAACATAATTACGCTTGCCGCGCAATATATGCTCAGTTAGCGTTTCTTCCGCAAGGGTAAATTCTTTTGCTTTGAGTTGTTCAACTAATTGCTGATGTTGGCGTGTAGACTCATGATAATATTCATTGCGATAAATAGGGTCAGGCTGGAAATAGACTCGCTGGCGAATATTATCCGCTAAATCTAAGAAAACCGAGTTATCCAGTAATTCCAAGAAGAAACGGTGGAAGCGTTCATCTTCTTTTATCCAACCTTGATAGTCATTTTTCTTCAATAATTCATCTTGCCGCTCAATAATCGTCTTTAAGATAGAAAAATGTTCATCAGTTAAATATTCACGAACTAATTTAATTGCATGGGACTCAATTGCTAAGCGTAAATCATAATTATCTCTGGTTTCTTTTAACGATAGTTTCTGAATAAAAACACCTTTACGAGGGATAATTTTGACTAAGCCTTCATTTTGTAATTGATATAAGGCTTCACGAATTGGAGTACGACTCATACCGAGTTCCTCAACTAAGCTATTTTCAGAGGTGTAACTTTCCTCTCCAAATTGCTTGCTGAGAATTTTATGCTTAATTGCAGTATAGGCCTGTTGGCTTAGTGGTTTATCTTTCATCAGGATCTTGTGTTAACAATAGAAATTTTAGTGAGTATAGAAAGGAATAGATTGGTATACAAGTAATACACTAGTTTTATATTATTTAGGATGCTGTTAAATTTGGGTGGATAATTGAACTTAGCTTGTTGAATAAACTGGCATCCTTGCCAGTTTTTAGACTAATACAGCTCAGGGCGTCGGTTTTGCATACAAGGTAATTTTTCTCGTGTCTCTGCGGTATGCTGTGTTGATATTTCAGCAAAAAATAGCGTTTCATCGTAGCCAGCAGATGCGATGGTTACTCCAAGCGCATCACAAACAAGGCTGCGACCAATAAAAATATTACCTGTTTGGTCACATGCGCAGACAGGGATTGTGTTCTCTAAAGCGCGTGCTTTAACTAATGTTTGGTAATGCTCCTCTTTTAGTGGCCCGCTAACCCATGCTGTGGGAACGAGTATAAGGTCAGCGCCAGCTAAGGTTAGTTTTCGAGCAACTTCTGGGAAACGCAGTTCATAACAGACTAAAACGCCAATTTTGCCAAATTCCGTTTCCACAGGTTTTAATTCATTATTACTTTGAATGATATTAAGGGATTCCTGATATGAAAAGGCATCGTACAGGTGTGTTTTTTGGTAGTGATAGATAAGCTCACCTTGGCGGTTCAACATAATTGTCGTGTTGAAAGCTCTTTTCGGCTCATTCGGGGCACTTTCATAAATGCCACAGGTCACATAAATACCGTATTGTTGAGCGGCTTTTGCCAACTGAGAGACAAAAGGGCCATCAACAGGCTCTGCGACATCGGCATAGTTAATGCCACTATCCGCTGGAACAAAAGCCATAAACATTTCCGGCAATAGGACGAGGTCGGCACCACCTTGAGCAGCTTTTTGTATAGCTTCACAGGCTTTTTTTAAATTTAGAGCTTTATCTGGGCTACTGGCTAGCTGAGCAATTGCAATCTTCATAGAGCCTCCTTATTCAAAAAATTTCGCAGCACCTGAAATTGCCGCTAATGTTTCACCGGCATCAATGCGCTTTTTAACATCAATTTCAGCATGTTGAGCATTAAGGGCTCGTTGGCGATACTCTTGCAGAGTAACTTCATCAGCGACTAAAATGCCATCGCCATCTGCGATGATTAAGTTACCAGGATGGATCGTTACGCCATCTATGCTAACCGGCACATTAATTGCGCCTTCAATACCTAAAATTCGAGTTGTTAACGGACTCACTTTACGTGCATAAATAGGAACGCCAATCTCACGTAATGCTTTGATATCAGTGACACAACCATCAATGACAGCACCGGCAATTTTCTTTGCCCGTGCCATATAAGAAACCATTTCCCCCCAACAAGCACGAGCATAATCCCCTGACATATCGATACAGACAACATCGCCTTCTTGCACAATGTCGAAAACCTTGTGTACGGCAGATGAGTCCATATGTGGAATACGAACAGTTACAGCATTACCAATAAATTGGCATTGTTCAATTTGTGGGCGTAATGTTTTGAGAAAACCGAAGTCAGTCATGTGTCCAATAGTTGACGGGCAAACATCACGGCAACTTTCGATAATTTCCGAGCTAAAACAGGCAACACGAGGATTTAATGTAAACATAGGGACACCTTTATTTATTGTATTGAACATAATGTATATGGGTGAAAATTAGTCAGGATTAACTGCCGCAGCTAATGGTTTATCTGGCTGAATGAAAAACCAGCAAACAATCGCTAAACTGATAGGTATCACATTGAAAAGTAAAGCGACGGTCCAGCCGAAATGCTGTGCAAGCCAGCCACATAGAATGGGGGAAATAACACCACCGAGATTGCCCCATAAATTCATCCATCCACTGACAGAGCCTGCATATTGGCGGCCCTTATCTGCTGCAATTGCCCAAGAGGTCACAACTGGTAATCCTAGAGAACCGAGTGCAAGAGTTAGCCATGCAACACTCGCAATGGCACTTTCAGTTTGAGCAGCGCCGCAAATACCCACAATAAAGAGAATAAAACCGGTAATGGCGATATATCCCCTAGCGACTAACTGTGAGTACCCTTTGTTGAGTAACCAATCAGAAATTGAACCTGCAGTGAGTACCGCGATACAAATTGCTAGCCAAGGAAAACTGGCGGCAACGCCCATTTGGGTTAATGAGAAACCACGAGCCTCTTGTAAATAGGTGGGGAGCCAAATCATAAACAAGGTGGTCATATAGGCGACAAAAAAATATTGGAAACCAACAGCCCAGAACGGACGTTCTTTCATAAATTTTCGCCAAGGAGCTTTAACGTCAGCACCTCCTTGCTCACTAATTGTTCGGCCTCCTTGAATAAATACAATTTCACTTTGAGAAATTTTTGGATGTTGTTCAGGTTTATTTCTGGCAAAGAAATACCAGACCATACCGATAAGAATACCAATCACACCGAAGATATAGAAAACGGCATGCCACCCGAACGAAATCATAATAAATACGGTAAGGGTGGGGGCAATCACAGGCCCGAAATAGGAACCGGCAAGTAAGAAGCTAGCGGCTCGTGCCTTTTCATTTTGGCGAAACCACCATGTATTAAAGACGGCATTCGCAGGGTAGAGCGGCGCTTCTCCAACACCAAATAGGAAGCGTACGATACATAGCCAAATATAGGTAGGGGCAACGACCGTTAATATTGTGAATGCGGACCAAACGTAAAGGCTAATGGTTGCGATAAGCCTGCTACCAAACCGTTCTGCAAGTATTCCGCTTGGAATTTGGGCAAGTGCATAGCCAAGCGAAAATAACGCACCCAAAAAGCCAAATTGAACTTTGCTCATTCCTAAATCGGTCATCATATGTTCGGCAACAATGGAAATATTGGCGCGATCCATATATGCAATCAAACCGATAATAAAAAATATTGCTGCTAATCCCCAACGTAAACGCCCTGGTGAGTCTTTTGTTGCTGGTGTTACAACAGAATCATTATGTGACATAGAGTTACCTTTTTATTGGTTTGTCGAGGTAATCAACCTTATTGTATTTATATTGAATTCAACTTGTATACAAGATGGATGTTAATAAGCAGTTATTGTGGTGTCAAAGATCTGTTTTGTTATCTGTGATTGAACTCAAAACATTTGATTGATTTATGAGCGAGATCTTATTTTTTGAAAAAACAGGAAGAAAATAATATTTATGATTAAAAATCAAATGATTATGTATTTCTATGGAAATTGATTTAATCGTTTCTATTCATTATTTGGAAAGAAATAATGAATATCGTGGTAATAGTCTATTTTTCCCGAATACTTCTTGGGTAAAAATTTTTTAATATCTTCGAAGGGTTGTTGTGGAATATAGGTTCAAAAATCGTGACAATTAACACCTATTTTGAGTTAATTTGAGAATCTTTTCAAAGAAAAAAGCCAAACGATAAATAAGGTCACTTCATCGGTTGGCTTTTTTATAGATTAAAATCGTAACAGAGTGATTATTCGATGTTCTGAATCTGTTCTCTCATTTGTTCGATTAATACTTTGAGCTCAACTGCTGAAGTTGTGACTTCGCTATTAATTGATTTTGACGCTAACGTATTCGCTTCACGGTTAAATTCTTGCATCATAAAGTCAAGACGGCGGCCAGTTGCCTCTTTTTTCTTCAAGATATTACGTGTTTCTTTAACGTGTGCTTCTAATCTATCCAATTCTTCTGCAACATCAACACGTTGAGCCAATAGAATAAGTTCCTGTTCCAAGCGGTTGTTATCCACTTGAATGTCAGCTTCTTCTAACTTGTTTTGTAAGCGTTCACGTTGCCATTGTAGAATTTCTGGCATGTGTTGACGTACTTTGGCGACCTCTGCTAGCACACCGTCAAGTCGCTGCTCAATAAGTGTATGTAAGGATGCCCCTTCAGCTTCACGGCTTTGGATAAAGGCATCAATCGCTTCATCTAACCCTGCCATTAGTTGTTCGCTAATTATGTCTAAATCTTGCTCGCCAGCTGACATCACTCCAGGCCAACGCAAAATTTCTAATGGGTTGATTTCACCTTCATGGCTGTAATTTTTAACCCAATTCGCAGCACTGATTAATTGGCGGGCTAATTGCTCATTTAGGATTAACTCGCCACGATTTGCGCCATCTAACTCAAAGCGTAGACTACATTCCACCTTTCCACGAGTTAAGCGAGAACGCAGGCGCTCGCGAATGACGGGCTCAAGGCTTCTGAATTGCTCAGGTAAGCGAATATACGTTTCTAAATAACGTTGGTTCACGGAACGCAGCTCCCAGGCCGCATTCCCCCATTCACCCTTGATGTCCCGACGGGCAAAAGCGGTCATACTACGGATCATAATTCGTTCCCATTATCGTAAAGATTTAGGAGATTATAACGCTATGCAGGATGACAGGATAGGCATTATCGCTTGAACAACGTATAATGCGTCCCAATTTGAGTTGATAATGGAGATAACACCATGCGCCCAGCAGATAGACAAGCAGACCAAATGCGCCCGATTACCATCACGCGCAACTATACTAAGCATGCAGAAGGCTCTGTTCTTATTGAGTTTGGCGACACGAAGGTGTTATGTAATGCAACTGTTGAAGAAGGTGTTCCTCGTTTTTTAAAAGGGCAGGGGCAAGGTTGGGTTACAGCGGAGTATGGTATGTTACCGCGCGCAACAAATTCACGTAATCAACGTGAAGCTGCACGAGGAAAACAAACGGGTCGTACGATGGAAATCCAACGGTTAATTGCACGTTCTTTACGTGCTGCTGTTGACCTTAAAAAGTTAGGCGAGTACACCATTACTTTAGACTGTGATGTTATCCAAGCGGATGGCGGTACACGTACAGCGGCGATTTCTGGTGCCTGTGTGGCTCTAGTTGATGCACTGAATAACATGGTTGAGCAAGGTAAAATTGCAAAAAGCCCACTCAAATCAATGGTTGCAGCTGTTTCCGTCGGAATTGTAAATCAAGAAGCCCTATGTGACCTTGAATATGTTGAAGATTCTGCCGCTGAAACAGATATGAATGTTGTCATGATGGATGATGGCCGAATGATTGAAGTGCAGGGCACCGCAGAAGGCGAACCATTTAGTCATGAAGAGCTACTTGCTCTATTGGCATTAGCTAAAACAGGTTTAAATACCATTTTTGAAGCTCAGCGAGAAGCGCTGAAGTAAGTTAATCATTAATTAGGCGGCTAAATAGTCGCCTTTTTTATGTCTGCTGGTTCATCAACCAATTAGCAGCTTTGAATATAGATAAATAATCATCAACGAGGAGAATGACCAATGAAAGCCTATCAGCGCGATTTTATTGAACTTGCCATGAAAAAACAGGTACTTAAATTTGGTGAGTTTACGCTGAAATCAGGTCGTAAAAGCCCGTATTTTTTCAATGCGGGGTTATTTAATACAGGGCGTGATCTGGCACTTGTCGGTCGTTTTTATGCACAAGCATTACAAGATAGCGCAATTGAGTGTGATGTCATCTTTGGCCCTGCGTATAAAGGGATCCCTATCGCAGCGACGACGGCGGTAGCACTTTCTGAACACCATGACATCGATATGCCATATTGCTTCAATCGCAAAGAAGCTAAAGACCATGGGGAAGGTGGCGTGTTAGTTGGGAGTCCTTTGAAAGGGCGTGTTGTGGTAGTTGATGATGTCATTACTGCAGGAACGGCAATTCGTGAGTCAATGGAAATTATTAAACAACAACAAGCGACGTTGAATGGTGTTTTGCTATGCCTTGATCGCCAAGAAAAAGGTAAAGGTGACATTTCAGCAGTGCAAGAGGTTGAGCGTGATTATGGCTGTAAAGTTTACTCAATTATTACCATGAGCGATTTAATCACTTACCTCTCTGAACAGGAAGGTATGCAGGAACATTTAGCGGCTATGAAGGCTTACCGCGAACAATACGGAATCGAGTAAAAAAAGCCCTCGCCCAATGATGGGCGGGGTGAGTAGTATAAACAATCGGTTATTGTAACTGAGCTAGAATTAAAGGCCAGCGCGATTCAAACTCGACGGTTGGCCGATAACGAAACTCAGAACGTACAAAACGTGAGAGCATTCCTTCACAAAAGGCTAATAGCTGAGAAGCAAGCAGTGACTCATCATGAATAAACCCATGACCATCACGTATTTTTTTCTCTTTCAACACCTGCCGCAATTGCGATTCTATACGTTCAAATAATTGATTAATACGATCTTGAAGCCTATCTTGCTCAAACATCAGAGCGTGGCCTGTCATTATACGCGTTAGCCCAGGGTTTTTCTCTGAAAAACCAAGTATTAGCGCTAGTATTAGTTTAATTCTAATTATCGTATCTTTTTCATCACTTAAAATCAGATTAATGCGCGAAACCAATGAGTCTTCAATAAACCCAATGAGGCTATCGAACATTTTCATTTTACTCGGAAAATGACGATACAGCGCAGCCTCTGATACACCAACCGTAGCAGCAAGTTTTGCTGTTGTAATGCGTTGGCTACCATCACTACTTTCTAACATTAACGCAAGAGCCTGTAAAATCTCATCACGTCTGTTACGTTTTTGTGTTGTCGCTTTTTCTGCCATGTCTAATAAGACCCCTGCTAAAACAGCAAAACAAACTATCCAAAATTTTGCTCTTAGTAAAGAGACTTACAAAGCAAAATGGATTTAAAAAATGTTTAAAATATAAGTAATGTTGAGCAAGCTTCCTGAAAGAAAATATGCGGCTGATTGTTTTTATTCATAAAGATAGAACCTAATTCAGGTTCTATCTAGCATATTTGTTATCAGGATATTCTATTTATTGACGGCCGGAATGGCCGAAACCGCCAGCCCCACGCTCTGTTGCGTCAAAATCATCAACAATATTAAATTCCGCCTGAAAAACCGGGACAAATACCATTTGAGCCATACGTTCACCGGGTTCAATAGTAAAAGTTTTATCACTACGGTTCCAGACAGACACCATAAGTTGCCCTTGATAATCAGAGTCAATGAGCCCAACAAGGTTACCAAGTACGACGCCATGTTTATGTCCTAAACCTGAACGAGGTAAGATCACAGCAGCAAGGCTTTCATCAGCAATGTGAATGGCTAAACCCGTTGGAATAAGTTCTGTTTGACCTGGCGCCAGATCGATAGGTGCATCAAGGCATGCACGTAAATCTAAACCAGCAGAACCTGTAGTGGCGTAGGCTGGTAGAGGAAATTCATTACCGATACGGCTATCAAGGATTTTTAGGTCAATTTTTTTCATAACGTTGAAGTATCTCGTCAAGTAAATAGTGGCTTAATTCGTTTTTATTGCAGTGAGGCAAACGTGTATCACCGTTAGCATCAAAAATATGTAACGCGTTGTTATCGCTATTAAATCCATTGTCTGCTAGTGAGACGTCATTGGCACAAATGAGATCGAGTTGTTTTTGCTGTCGTTTTTGGCGTGCGTATTCTTCCACATTTTGGGTCTCAGCTGCAAACCCAACAACATATGGCCTATTGTGTTTTAGGTTGCCGACACTAGCCACGATATCTGGATTTTTGATAAGTGTAATCGAAACTTCATCACCTTGTTTTTTTATTTTGTTTTCAGCAATGTTTTTTGCTCGGTAATCTGCAACTGCGGCGCAACCAATAAAAATATTTTGCTCTGTAATGGTTTGATGAACTTGCTCATACATTTCTAGGCCGCTCGTGACATCAATCCTCTTAACCCCTTCTGGTGTTTCAATATTTACAGGGCCCGCAATCAAAGTGACGTCAGCACCACGTTGACTGGCTGCCTTAGCAATGGCAAAACCCATTTTCCCCGAACTATGGTTGCTGATGAAACGAACGGGGTCGAGTGCTTCCCGTGTTGGGCCAGCAGTGATCATTAATTTGATACCTTGTAAGTCGAGTTTAGGGGTAAAAAACTCACTGGTTAGACGAACAATTTCTAGTGGGTCAATCATGCGACCAGGACCAATATCACCGCAAGCTTGGCTACCTGCGTCCGGCCCCCAAATCATACATTGGCGTTGTTGCAGTTTGATTAAATTTTCTTGCGTTGCTTTTGCTTTGTACATTTGTTGGTTCATTGCTGGCACAAGTGCAATCGGTGCAGCGGAAGCAAGACAAACCGTTGTGAGTAAATCATTTGCCATTCCTGCACTGAGGCGAGCAATTAAATCCGCAGTAGCAGGCGCTAGAATAATGATATCTGCCCACTTAGCGAGTTCAATATGTCCCATAGCCGCCTCAGCGGCTGGGTCGAGTAAGTCATCGGAAACAGGATGCCCTGAAACGGCTTGCAAGGTTAAAGGTGTAATAAAGGCTTTTGCACCTTGAGTCATCACAACACGCACAATCGCACCTTTATCGCGCAAACGGCGGGTAAGTTCAGGGATTTTATAAGCGGCAATGCCCCCACTAATACCAATAACTATCTGCTTACCTAATAGTGATAGTTGATTCATTATTTTTATCCAATTCGGTCAACATGGGAGGCATATTACCACAGAGAAGCTAGAGGTGGCGCGCTCGATTTTTCGTCACAGTACTATTTTTGCGAAGCGCTACGCAAACCCATATGTGAGGGGTTGTGAATGTTTTTTAGGCTAGATAAAAAGGATGCAAGGGATTTAGGGACAAAGAATATGATGAGTGAACATCTAGATTTACCACCAAGAGAAAAGCTACTCGCATACGGGGCGGCTGCGTTATCTGATGCTGAGCTACTCGCTATTTTTTTGCGTACAGGGAGCCAAGGTGAACCTGTTTTGCAGCTTGCGAAGCGTTTAATACAGGAGTTTGGTTCAGTGTATTTGCTTCTACAAGCAGACTACGAAAAACTAAAACACTGTAAAGGAATGGGGAGTTGTAAATTTACCCAACTACAGGCCGTCAGTGAACTAGCTCGACGCTTTTTCTCTGAACAATTTTTATATGAAGATGTGATGACTGGGCCTGAACAGTTGAAAGCAAAGTTGTTAGATTTATTCGCAGGGCAAGAGCGTGAAGTTTTTGTCGTGATATTTTTAAATAATAAAAATCAAATTATTTGCCATGAAGAGTTGTTTAAAGGTACTTTGAACAAAGTTGAAGTCCACCCCAGAGAAATTATTCGCTTTGCCATAAAAATGAATGCGAACGGCATTATATTAGCCCATAATCATCCATCTGGTAACCCAGAACCCAGCACTGCGGATAGGCAAGTGACAGAGCGAATCCAACGTGCTTGCGCCATTATGGGGATTAAACTACTCGACCATTTTGTCGTCGGGCATAAGCAATGTGTGTCATTTGTAGAACGAGGGTGGTTATAAAATTATTTTTTTGCCTAAAAAATGACAACTTTCTTTGTGTTGGGCTTGAGTGAAAACGATTGAAAGCGTATACTACGCCACCTTTAAGGATCTTGGGTTTGGCGAGAAGGGCCTATCTCAGTAAATTTTTACGTCTTAGTAAAGTAAATCTTTATTCAGGTATTAACGGTTTTTTCAGTCAATGAAAGTTTGCTGAGATGGGCTCCTAAGCCTGACGAGGCGGCCATACCCAGAACAAAAAAGCTCGAGCTGATTAGATTTTTGGAGAATAGACATGTCACGAGTCTGCCAAGTTACTGGCAAGCGTCCAATGAGCGGTAACAACCGTTCACACGCATTAAACGCGACCAAACGTCGTTTTTTGCCAAACCTGCACTCTCACCGTTTCTGGGTTGAGTCTGAGAAACGTTTCGTAACACTGCGTGTATCTGCTAAAGGTATGCGTGTTATCGATAAAAAGGGTATTGATGCTGTTCTTGCTGAACTGCGTACCCGTGGTGAGAAGTACTAAGGAGCTAAAAAATGGCTAAAGGTATTCGCGAGAAAATCAAGCTAGTCTCTTCTGAAGGTACAGGTCATTTCTATACCACTACGAAGAACAAGCGCACAATGCCAGAAAAACTGGAACTGAAAAAATTCGATCCAGTTGTTCGTAAGCATGTGATCTACAAAGAAGCAAAAATTAAATAATTTTGCTTTCTGCGTTAAAAACTCAGCTTCGGCTGAGTTTTTTTTTACCTAAAATTTGGGTTATCGATGATATGCGCATTCGAAGCTATGACCATTATAATGAAAGTAGTAACATAGAGAGTATTCATTGAATTAATAATGATATTTGTTGTCGAATGACTATTGTCTTTTACATATAGACTTGATTAAGAGTGCCTGGTGAAAAAACAGTTTAAAAAAATTCTTGTGATCAAGATGAGGTTTCATGGGGACATGCTGCTGACAACACCGGTTATCAGCTCATTAAAACACCAATATCCTGATGCTGAAATTGATGTTTTGCTTTATCAGGATACTATCCCTATCCTCTCTGAAAATGCTGAAATTAATGCTTTGTACGGCATGGCGGGGAAAAAAAGTGGTGGGCTGAGTAAAGCATGTAATTTTATTAAATTACTGCTAAAGCTGCGTAAAAATAAATATGATTTAGTTGTTAATCTAGCAGACCAATGGATGGTGAGTGTATTGGTTCGAGCAATTCCTGCTAGTACAAAAATTTCCCATCAGTTTGCCCATCGAGACTCTAAATATTGGTGTAATAGTTTTACGCATCTGGCAGAGCCTGAGGGTGAACATGTTGTTCTAAATAACTTATCTGTGCTCAAGCCGTTAGAAATAAAAGAACTAAAAACACATCTAACTATGTCTTATTCAGAGCAGGATTGGAAAAATATTGATGAAAGGTTATTAAGCCTTGGTGTCCATAGCAGCTATGTCGTCATCCAACCAACAGCGCGCCAAGCTTTTAAGTGTTGGGATAATGAAAAATTCTCAGCCGTCATTGATGCATTGCAGTCTCGTGGTTATCAAGTGGTTTTAACTTCGGGGCCGAGTAAAGAAGATTTGGAATGTATCAGTGATATTGCAAATGGCTGCCAAACAAAGCCCGTTACTGAACTAGCAGGTAAAACTTCATTTCCTGAGCTAGGCGCATTAATTGCTCATGCCGCTTTATTTATTGGTGTTGATTCGGCACCCATGCACATTGCTGCTGCAGTTAAAACGCCAATAGTGTGCCTTTTCGGTGCGACAAATCATATTTTTTGGCGGCCTTGGAGCGATAATGTCGTTCAGTTTTGGGCGGGTGATTATGAAACTATGCCACCGAGAGAAGAGCTAGATCGTGATAAAAAGTATTTATCCATTATTCCAGCTTCTGATGTAATTAAAGCAACAGAGAAAATGTTGCCGATGAATATTCGCTCTATGATGACAAGGTATTAACATGAATCTGGCATTTTGCTTATATAAATACTTTCCGTTTGGTGGGTTACAGCGGGATTTCCTACGTATTGCAACTGAATGCCAGTCACGTGGTCATCACGTCCGTGTTTATACCCAATCATGGGAAGGTGATAAGCCTAGTGGTTTTGAAATTATTATCGTGCCGGTAACTTCAAAGACGAATCATGGGCGAAATGCACAATATTGTGACTGGGTGTTAGCTCATTTAAAGCAGCATCCTGCTGAGCGGATAATTGGTTTCAATAAAATGCCAGGGTTGGATGTTTATTATGCAGCTGATGTCTGTTATGCACAAAAAGTCGCTGAAGAAAAAGGGTTTTTGTATAAGCTGACACCTCGCTATAAACACTATGCCGCATTTGAAAAAGCGGTTTTTGCAGTGGGGAAACCGACACAGCTATTAATGTTAACGCCACATCAAATTAGTCATTTTAAAAAGCATTATGGAACTGAAAATGAGCGTTTTCATATGCTACCTCCCGGTATTGCCCAAGATAGAAAATATGATAAACAAATTGCTGACGCCAAAAGAGTTTATCGTGAAAAAAATCAAATACCTGAATCTGCATTTTTAGTATTGCAGGTAGGCTCTGACTTCAAACGTAAAGGTGTTGACCGGACCATAAAAGCCATTGCGGCATTGTCCGAAGACATTAAGAAAAACACGTTATTGATGGTAGTTGGCCAAGATAAACCGGTGAAATACCAGCAGTTAGCGAAAACACTGGGAATCGGCTCACAAGTCTCTTTCTTTAGCGGACGTAATGATATTGCCGAATTAATGGCAGCAGCCGATATATTAATGCATCCGGCTTATCAAGAAGCTGCAGGTATCGTGTTATTAGAAGCGATTACTGCAGGTTTACCGATTATTGTCACAGAAGTGTGTGGATATGCTTCATTTATTAGCCAAGCTCAATGCGGTATTGTGGTAAATGAACCTTTTGAACAAACCGTTTTAAACTTGGCTTTAGAAAATAGTTTAAAAAATCCGGCTCAATTAGCACAATGGGCAAGTAATGCGTGCTATTTTGCGGATACAGAAGATTTGTATAGTTTACCAGAAAAAGCCGCAGATATTATTTTAGGGGGAAGCAAATGATTGAGTTAAAAACCCCTTTTAGCGAGTTGTGGAAAAATAAAGATCCCTTTATCGAAGCTGATAAGTTACAAGGTGAAGTTTTTCGTGCATTAGAGACGCGTAAAACGCTGCGTTTTGAACTTGAAGGGCGCAGCTATTTTATAAAAATTCATTATGGGACTACGCTGAAAGAGGTCCTTAAAAACTTATTATCTTTTCGGTTACCGGTATTAGGGGCTGATAGAGAGTGGAATGCTATTCATCAACTTACCCAAGTTGGAGTGGATACTATGAATGGCCGGGCGTTCGGGCAAAAAGGGGTTAATCCTCTTCGTCGCCACTCCTTTATTATTACTGAAGATTTGACCCCGACGGTAAGTTTGGAAGATTATTGTGCAAATTGGTTAGATAACCCGCCAACTTTCAGTACCAAGCAAATGATTATTCGTCGGGTCGCGAAAATGGTGCGTAAAATGCACGCAACGGGTATTAACCATCGTGATTGTTATATTTGCCATTTTTTACTGCATTTGCCATTTACGGGAAATGAAGAACAGCTAAAAATATCGGTTATTGATTTGCACAGAGCACAACTCAGAAATTCTGTTCCAATTCGTTGGCGAAATAAAGACTTAATTGGTTTATATTATTCATCATTAAATATTGGGCTCACTCAGCGTGATGTTCTTCGTTTTATGAAAGTCTACTTTGGTTTATCGCTGCGAGATATTTTGCAACAGGAAGCGTCATTGATCGCTAAAGCGGAAAGCAAAGCTGCACAAATTAAAGAACGTACAATTAGAAAGTCATTGTAAGTCAAAGAAAGAAGAGAGATATAAATGTTCTTCAATAAAGAAAATGCGGTTACACAACAAATTGATTTATCGTCATCTGATGCGATTGTTAATAATGATAGCTTACATATTTCCTATGGGATTGACCGTAATTTTCTATATGGTTGTGGGATCTCGATTGCTTCTTTATTGAAAACCAATCCTGATATCTCTTTTTCATTTCATGTATTTACTGACTATTTTGATGATGAGCAAAATAAATTATTTAAACAGCTCGCTGAGCAATATAAGACGAGTATTAAAGTTTATTTAGTTGACTGTGAGCAGCTTAAATCGCTTCCAAGTACCAAAAATTGGTCATATGCAACTTATTTTAGGTTTATTATTGCGGACTACTTTTCAAACCAGTTAAATAGAATGATCTATATGGATGCAGATATTATGTGCCAAGGAACGCTGCAGCCATTGCTAAATATTCAATTTAAAGATGATGAAATCGCTGCTGTTGTGCCTGAAAGGGATCGCAATTGGTGGCAAAAAAGAGCGGATGCTTTAGGAGTCCCAAGTATTGCTTCGGGGTATTTTAATGCAGGGTTTTTAGTTTTAAATTTAGTGAATTGGTCAAAATTAGATATCTCAACTAAAGCAATGGATTTACTTTCCCAAGATGCTGTGAAAGCAAAATTATCCTATTTAGACCAAGACATTTTAAATATGCTATTAACAGGGAAAGTCATTTACCTTGATGGCAAATATAACACTCAATACAGCATCAATTATGAGTTGCAAAAAGGCAAAAAAGAAAACCCAATCACGCCTGAAACGGTATTGATTCATTATATTGGCCCAACTAAGCCTTGGCATCAGTGGGCGAATTATCCAACAGCTCACCCCTTTATTAGTGCAAAGGACGCATCGCCTTGGAAAGATATTCCGTTACTGAAGGCTAAAAGCAGTAATCATTTGCGTTATTGTGCGAAGCATATGTTTAACCAAGGAAAGGTTTTCTCTGGGATAAAAAATAATCTTCAGTATTTCTGGGTTAAACTAAATTAAATAATAATTGGGTAAGTTATGTCTTTTTTAGAAAGAAATGAAAGTATTCTCTCAAAGTATAACAAGACTTTGGTACTAATTTTTGTTGTTCTTTTTTTTGTGGAAAATGTAACGAGATATAAGCATATTCTGTTCTATTTGATGATAGCGACATCTTTGGTTTATCTATCTTTAGATACAAAAAAAGTGTTGGAAAAATTAAATGATAAGCTATTATACTTGGTTGGTGCTTTTTCTATCTTTCTTTATATATCAGTAGTTTATTCGGACATACCAAGTGTGTCGATTAAGACCCTCAACAATAATTTATTAAATTATGGAATACTAAGTCTATCTCTTTTATTGCCGATTATTTTATATAGAGAAAGCCTAAAAGATATTTCAAAACTATTATTAACGAGTTTTACTGCATCGTTAGCCTTAGTTTTACTTGTTGAGTTATACCGCTACTATATAGCTTATCAGCAGGGTATCTTGCCGTTTACTACTTATGATTTTAGGCATGTTTCGGATGCGTTAGTTTTCTTCTTTCCAATACTTCCTATTCTTTGGTATTTATTACCTAAATCTAAACTTATTTATTTCTATATTTTAAGTATTGTATTTCTGTTTGTTTTACTTGGAACGCTAGCTCGTGGGGCATGGGTTGCAGTTGCAGCCGCGGGGTTATTATTTTTGTGTTTTAAACGTCCTTGGAAGCTAATTGGGGTTGTATTATGCCTTTCGATAATTTCACTTATTTCAATTAAACTAATTTATCCCGATACAAGTAAAAAACTGTTTTATAAGCTAGAGCAGACAGATAGCACTCACCGTTATACGAATGGAACCCAAGGAACCGCTTTTGAGCTTATACTGGAAAATCCAGTTATCGGATATGGTTTTGGCGATAAAATCTATCATGAAAAGTACAATAGTGTTGTAAAAAATCATCCGAAATGGACATTTAAGCAGTCTATTGGGCCCCATAATATTTGGCTTTATATTTGGTTTGGTGCGGGTATTGTAGGGTTGGCGATATTTAGTGCGGTATTTTTGTCAATGTGCTATTCCTCAATGCAAGGGATTAAAAATAGGTCTGATGAACCGGAAATTTACTTTGCCTTCATTGCATTGATGTTAAGTCTTATTGGCTTTTATCTGGTTCGTGGGATGTTTGAACAAGTCGACCTTAAACCCTTAGGTATTCTTTTGGGGTTTTTAATCGCCATGATGGGGCATAGTTCAACCAAGCAGAAGAGAGTGTGCCATGAATAACCTGATAATAAATAAATATCTGTTAAATGAGGGGGCTAATGCTAGTAATACCTCATTACCATGTCTTGATGTTATTTATGGTTCGGATGAAAACTATCAGTTTGGTGCGGGTGTTTCAGCGGTCTCTTTACTTATTAATAACCCAAATACGTTCTTCAGATTTCATTATTTTTTAGATAAAGTCAGCCCTAGCTTTTTAGAGAAATTGAAGGCTATTTCTCATCAGTTTTCAGCTGAATTTCATGTTTATGAGTTGGATAATCAATTATTAAAAACATTACCGGCTTCTGATGTTTGGTCCTCAGCGATGTACTTTCGGTTAGTTGCTTTAGATTATCTTTCGAAAGATTATGATGTTGCCTTATATTTAGATGCGGATGTTATCTGTAATGGCCAATTAGATTTGGCAGCTAATTTAATTGAAGACAAAGTTTGTGGTGTTATTGCTGATGACATCGGTGTAAGAACAAAAAGTGAAGCGCGACTACACACACCACAGTTAGCAGAAACCTATTTTAACTCGGGTGTTATGTTTGTGAATTTAAAGAAATGGCACGAGAAACGAGTTACTCAGCAATGTTTTGAGTTATTATCTGCAGAAAATGCGAAACAACGGTTTAAATACCCTGATCAAGATGTACTAAACCTTATTTTAAGAAATGACCTGATACTGCTTAATAAAAAGTTTAATACAGTTTATACCTTAAAAAATGAACTGTATGACCGAACACATCAAAAATACCAAACCATTATTACACCCGAAACGGTTTTAATTCATTACACAGGGGTGAGTAAACCTTGGCACACATGGGCGAATTATCCTTCTTCTCAGCCTTTTTATAAAGCATTAGCACAATCACCTTGGACAAAGGATGATTTAAAACATGCCACTAAATTTGTTGAAAGGAAAAAAGAATATAAGCACCTATTAAAGCGAGGTGCTTATTTATCAGGTATTTTGTCAGGGATTTACTACTTGCTTGAAAAATACACAAAAAAAAGAAAGTAATATGATGATTAATAAAATTGTCTTAACAGTTTCTCCTATATTTTCTATACCGCCTAAAAGTGCAGCAGCAATCGAATCGTGGATGTACAATGTCGCTAAACGATTAGACATTGAAAACCGAATCGTTTGTATACGAAATGATGGATATAGTGCCCATTCTGTTGTTAATGAGCATTGTGAAATTGAGCGTATTAAGTTTGGAAAAGTGTATACAAGGCTATTTAAGAAATGGACAAGATTAGACCCATATTCTTATGCAGATAGAATTGTCAAAATTAAACATCAATTTTCGCCAAACCCGAATGAAAGTGTTATTTTTGTTCACAATCATATTAAATCCTTCAAAAAAATAATTAAGAAAGAAGGACATAATAATGTTGTGTTACACATGCATAATTTGTACGAGCCTAAAGATGTCCCTGAAGACATAAAAATCATTGTGCCAAGCCATTTTATGAAAAATTGGTACAGAGAACGTTTACCAAATGCGCTTATTGAAGTGGTCCGTAATGGGTTTGATGGTGAAATTTATGCTCAGCCACCTGAGGTCAAGCGTGAGGATTTTGGGCTAACAGCAGAAGATAAAATAGTTTTATTCGCTGGCCGGATCGCTAGAGATAAAGGATTACTTGAATTAATGCAGGCGTGCGAGACTTTCTTTAAAGAAGACCCTCGTTATAAGCTCGTTATTGTGGGTGATCCTAATGCCGCGTTAAAAGGTGAACTAGCGCAATATCAAGACGAAGTAAAAGATTATGCAAAAAATTTGGCTGAACAATGTATTTTCTTAGGTGGTGTTCACCCTGAAAAAATCCGACACTATTATTCTCTTGCAGATGTGATTGCTGTACCTTCCATCGCCCCAGAGCCATTTTGCATGGTCGCATTAGAGGCGATGGCTTCGGGTCGCCCAGTGATAGCGAGCCAGCGAGGAGCAATGGTAGAGTTTATTTCCCATAATGAAACTGGGTTTATTTTCAGGGAGCCGCTTTCGACTTTAAGTATGGCGGAGGATATTACTAGCGCGTTAAATCACCCAAATAGTCAAGAAATAGCCTATCATGCCAAAAAACATGCTTATGATAATTTCACTTGGGAAATTGTTAAAGATGAGCTCATGAGGGTGATTGCAAAATGGTATCCCTAAGCAAGAAATGTGAGTTTATATATGCCAGAACTACCAGAAGTTGAAACCAGTCGCCGTGGAATAGAGCCACATTTAGTCGGTAATACAATCTCTTACGCAGTTGTACGCAACAGTCGATTACGTTGGCCGGTCAGTGAACAAATTAAAAGCTTATCAGATGAAGCGGTTCTGAGTGTCCAACGTCGGGCCAAATATCTACTGATTGAATTGCAAACAGGTTGGATTATTGTTCATTTGGGGATGTCTGGTAGTGTGCGTATTTTGACCGAAGAATTACCTGAAGAAAAACATGACCATGTAGATTTAGTTATGCGAGATGGCAAAGTGCTGCGCTATACGGATCCTCGTCGTTTTGGCGCATGGCTCTGGTGTGATGATTTAGAAAACAGTTCGGTACTTGCACACTTAGGACCTGAGCCATTATCAGATGCCTTTAATCCCCAATATCTTTATGAATTAGCGCAAAAGAAAAAAGTGGCCGTTAAGCCGTGGTTAATGGATAACAAAGTGGTTGTTGGTGTGGGTAATATTTATGCCAATGAAGCATTATTTGCGACGAAAATATCACCTGAAAAAATCACTAATACATTAACATTGGCTGAAATTACTGAACTCGTGCAACAGATCAAAAAGGTGTTACAACGCTCCATTGAGCAAGGCGGCACGACACTAAAAGATTTTTTACAGTCGGATGGTAAGCCGGGTTACTTTGCCCAAGAATTGTTTGTCTATGGGAAAAAGGGGGAACCCTGCTCAATGTGTGGTACGCCAATAGAAAGCATTAAACAGGGGCAACGCAGTACTTTCTTTTGTCCGCAGTGTCAAAAATAGTGCGCTTTTGCTATTTTTTATTGAGTTTCTTTAACATTGCCTCAGCAACCACTGGGGGTAGGAAAGACGAAATATCACCATCGTGAAGGGCAACATCTTTGATTAAAGAAGAAGAAACAAAGGACAAACTTTGCGATGGTAATAAAAATACGGTTTCCAAGTCAGGAACAAAATGGCGGTTCATATTCGCTAATTGCCACTCGTATTCGAAATCAGCCACAGAACGAACGCCACGAATAAGAATATTAGCGCCATTTTTTTGTGCAAAATTAGCCATCAATTCAGAAAACCCAACAACTTCAACATTATCAAGGTGAGAAGTCACCTCTTTAGCAAGGGCAACGCGCTCATCAAGGGAAAACATCGGGTTTTTTCGTTGGCTATTTGCAATAGCCAACAAGACATGGTCAAACATTGCTGCTGCTCGGGTAACAATATCAACATGTCCTGATGTCACAGGGTCAAACGTACCAGGGTAAATAGCCTTATGTTTCATGGCGATAGTATCTCGTTGTTTGTATTTTCTATTCGAAAAAATAGCATGAATAAGCGCTAACATTATCGGCTATCTAGCATGGTTGCAACTGTAGATAAGATTTTACTGCTATTTTTAGGTGCATATTCTGCACACTTTTATCTGAGCTTTATGGTAAGATAGCGCCAATTTTGGTAAGTGAATCAGATCGAATGTTATTGCTGCGTTTATATCAGGTACTTCTTTATCTTATCCAGCCATTTATATGGGTTCGCCTATTGCTGCGCAGCCGTAAAGCGCCTGCGTATCGTAAACGTTGGGGCGAACGTTACGGCTTTTGTGCAGGAAAAGTAAAACCTCAAGGCATTTTATTACATTCAGTTTCTGTCGGGGAAACTCTTGCAGCCGTTCCACTAGTTCGTGCACTTCGTCATCACTATCCATCTCTACCAATTACAGTAACAACGATGACGCCAACTGGCTCAGAGCGTGTTCTTTCTGCATTTGGCGATGATGTCGACCATGTCTATTTACCTTATGACCTCCCTGGTTCTATGCGCCGTTTCCTAAAACAAGTCGACCCAAAACTTGTGATCATTATGGAAACTGAGTTATGGCCAAATATGATTAACCAATTGCATAAACGTAAAATTCCATTGGTTATTGCAAATGCGAGACTTTCTGAGCGCTCTGCTGCGGGGTATCAAAAACTCGGTAGCTTTGTGAAACGTATGCTACGTAATGTCACTATGGTCGCAGCACAACATCAGGAAGATGGTGAACGTTTCGTTCAATTAGGGTTGCGGCGGATGCAATTGAGTGTAACAGGGAGCCTGAAGTTTGATATCTCTGTAACGCCTGAATTAGCTGTCAGGGCAATAACATTACGCCGCCAATGGGCAGCACATCGCCCAGTTTGGATAGCGACCAGCACTCATGAGGGTGAAGAAGCCATTGTTTTAGAAACACATCAACAGTTATTAAAACGATTTCCTGATTTATTATTAATTTTAGTACCACGCCACCCTGAACGTTTTGCCAAAGCAGAAGAACTAACACAAAAAGCCGGTTTAACGTTTATTCGTCGTAGTGCCAATACGATCCCTACTGCAGATGTCCAAGTGGTGATTGGCGATACCATGGGCGAATTGATGTTGCTATATGGAATTGCGGATATTGCCTTTGTTGGGGGAAGCTTGGTCGAAACTGGGGGGCATAACCCACTCGAAGCAGCAGCCCATGCGCTACCCGTGTTAATGGGGCCTCACACATTTAATTTTAAAGATATTTGCGGAAAACTGACTCAAGCAGATGGCTTAATTACGGTGACAGATAGTGAATCGATGGCTCAAGCCGTGACGAGTTTGCTTTCTGATGAAGATTACCGGTTATATTATGGACGTCATGCCGCCGAAGTTCTTCATGAGAACCAAGGTGCCCTTCAAAGATTATTAAAACTATTGCAACCCTATTTGCCTCCGCGAGAGCAATAATGCCAAGTAATGTCTTTTTTTGAATATTAACTTGAACATTACAACAATAGATTGTGAATATTTTCTGGCACATCCTAGTATTGCATTTAAACTATAGTACACTGCCTCGTTTATTATAGAGTCATTCGATTTGGTTTATTACTATTAGAGTAGTATCCAAATGGAATGTTGGAACTTTTGCTTATCTTTCTAAGACTATATGCCAGCCATTAATCAATCAATTTCAAATAAATATGTTTATGTATGGGTCATAAGCTATGCCATAGCTTGGATCTTAGCGAGTTTTTATTTCGACCCTACCGTACCTTATGACACAGTAGAAGCAGTGAATTGGGGAATGAATGGGGAGTGGGGATCACCTAAAAACCCATGGTTTGTTGGCGTAATGATGTGGCCTGCAATTTACCTCGATATCCCCTATAGCTTTTATTGGTATTTTAGCCACTTTGTGGGTATTGCATTTGGTTTACTTGGGGTATGGAAACTAGCCTTCCGTTTAACTGGGCGTCGCGATTTCGCTTGGTTTGCAATGCTAATGTTGAATTTATCAGGTGTCATTAATTTCGATATCATTCCTTATAATGATAACTATATTTTAGTGACATTATGGCCTTGGGTTATTTATTTCTTTTTACGTGCGGTTGATGATAACCCTGCATGGTGGTTACCGTTTGCCTTATTTGCAGGCCTTGCAACAATGGGAAAATATTCAACATTGGCGCTAGTTGGGTCTGTTTTCTTGTTAACTATATTTGTGAAACAGGTTCGCCAAAGTTACCGTCATCCTGTTTTTTACCTTGCGATTGCATTGTGGTTTGCTTTGGTATTGCCAAATTTCTTTTGGTTGATGGCAACGGACTTTTCGGCTTTCAAATGGGTGGATTCACAAATCGACCCTGGGTTTAATCTTCACACCACACAAGCGGCACTAAGCGTGTTTTACCCATTAGTGATTGCGGCGATTGTCGTTTATAGCTGTGGTGGAAAGCTAGGGTGGCCTAAAGCGTTGACTAACCGCATGGCTAACTTCATTATTTTATTTCCATTAGTGGTGATATATGGCTGGTTCTCTTTCCACGATGGTGGTCGAATAACTGAATGGCTGCAGCCATTTATGGCTATCAGCGCACCGCTATTTGTTGGCTCAATAATAGAAATGCCAAGAAAACCGTTTAAGAAGTCATTAGTGGGTTTTGCAATTTTTGGTGTTTTAGTGGTAGTTGGTTATATTACCGTTCAGGCTGCGAATATTCGTGGAGCGGGGCAAAAATTTATTGGTGTTAAAACGTTAATTGCAGATGGGGAACAGCGTTGGTATGAACGTTATAACACACCTGTAAAATATGTCGGTGGTGAAGATAATCAGTACCAATGGTTTATTATTTATGGCAAGGATAGGCCACACGTCATTCAGCCTTGGTCTATGGAAAAGCATATGCCACCAAATGTGTATAACCGTGAGATTACGGAAGCTGAAATTCGCCAACATGGTGCTTTATTACTGGGTAAAAAATACGATGATTGCGCCCATGAAAACTTCGCTAAGGTTCGTAAGTTCTGGCCACAGTTTACGATAGAAAAAGAAGATGTGATTTATCGTTCTGAGCCAGATGCAGAACCTGAAACCATGTGCTTTGGGTTTATTGCGCCAGAGAAATAAGAAAAAACGCCTTGTATTCAAGGCGTTTTTTAATTAAATAACATTTTATTATTTAATTCTTCTCAGTAAAATCCCTAGGCGTGTTAAGTAATTAACTTTTGAGCCTTTATTGAATAATCTAAATACTTTAAACCATTCCATATAGCCGAGATAGTTTAATTTAAATAAACTAGGTTTTTGACTAGCACAAATTAAAAATACGCCTTGGTCATCATCAATGACACCAGATTGTATTAATTTTTTCTGAATTTGAAAAACAAGCTGATAAAATTCAGTCCACTTTTCTTTAGTCGCAACAATAACGCCACCAATAATATAGGTTTCATTATTGATAACCTTCTCCATCACAGCTTGTTCATTTTGTAAATCCAAGTCTTTTTTAATAGAAAAAAGATGAACTTTATTACGATCAAATGGATGAGCCCATCTAACCAGCCCATATCGTGTTTTTTCTCTACGGATATAGCCAAAATCGACCCATGCAATGAGTTCCTGACCTGCGAGTCCGGACTTAATTGCTTTATGGATAAAATAAGGTTTCAAGTTGTTAATCAATACATATTCGGCAGACCAATATTCAGGATTTTGTAATTGCTCTACCTTTATAAGGCTTTTAAATGAATCACTATGCTGAATAGAAGATATTTTTTTTATTATAAATTTAAATTTTTGATGTAGATTAATGGTAATTATATGGGTAGGTTTACCCTCTCGAAGTTTAAGGACTTTATCTTCTAAATCTGGGGAAGTAAAAACAATAATTTTATTATCAAGTTTAGCTAATCGTTGAAAGTGCTCAAAATAAGTATCTGCTGTTCTTTCTAGTCTATCGGAGCGACCACTTTTGGCATTCCAATTTCCTCTACCGATGTCAAAAAATGCCGTTATGATTGTAATTGAATTATTCATTATAATTAATGTCTGGTATTGAGTAGACTAGAAGCTTACCTACGTAAATAATGCGGTAAAAGATTTGAGTAGCTAAGATACCTTTCTATAGAAAATGTTTCAACTGTTCATAAGTGTATGTAGCACTTATATCCTCGATATGGTTGCTCGGAGATTTAATCGTATGCTGCCCTTGCCCATATCCCCCAATCAAGCCGGGGTCAGTGGGGCCAAACAGGGTAAAATTGGGTTTATCAAGCGCGGCGGTTAAATGGCTAAGCCCAGTATCGACAGAAACCACGGCTTTAGCATTAGCAATTTGCTGTGCAACTTCGGCTAAAGTAAGTTTAGGTAAAACCTCTACAAAATCAAAGTCTTTTGCTAATCGCTCTGCGCGCTGTTGCTCATGAGGTGCTCCCCACGGTAATTTGATTTTGATACCAGCCCCCGCCATTAGCCCGATGAGCTCTCGCCAATTTTCTTCAGGCCAGTGCTTATCATCACGGGTGGTTGAGTGCAGGAAAATGACATAAGGGCTTTGATGCTCTTCTGTTGACTGCAAAAAGTGGCGAGCAATTGCGTAATCCCCTTGCTGTGTTGGGCAGGCGTAACCAAGACTTTTGGCAAATAACTGGCGAATACGTTCCACGGCATGTTGTTGCTTACTAATTGCGTAACGATGGTCATAAAAGAAGCTGGCTAATGGTTCGCGAATACTATGGCGGTCATAGCCATGTTTATCGCCATGAGCTAAGCGGGTGACAAGAAAGGCACTCTTCAATAACCCTTGCGCATCAATGATTGCGTCATAATGTGTTGCTTGTAATTTCTTGCGAAATTCTGCACGTTCGGCTCTGATCGGTGCAGAAAACCAATTTTTACGCCAGCGACGAATGGCCACAGGGATCACTTGGTTAACGGCACTATGCCATGTTGGAATTTGTGCAAAGCCTTCTTCAACGACCCAATCGAACTGGATATCGGGTATGGCTTGTTGTGCATCGGTCAGCGCAGGTAATGAGTGTAAAACATCTCCCATTGAAGATGTCTTGACTAATAATACTCTCATCATTCAATACCTATATTTAACCGAGCTAACGCATCGATAACTAATTGGGGTTGGATATCAATCAAACTTTGGTGATAACCACTTTCACCGTCACCTTTACGCACTTTGTGGTACCCCGTAATTAGGCGGATCACTTCTGCTTTATCTGATAATGGCGGTGTAAAGTCAGGGCTACTTGGGCCATATAAGGCGACAAGAGGTTTACCTAGCGCTGCCGCGACATGCATCAAACCAGAGTCATTACTGACAACTGCAGTACAGGCATCGATTAGATTAACAGCTTGTTCTAAAGATGTTTTCCCTGAAAAATTATGGCAATGCAATTTAGCATCATCGGTCAGCTCTAAACGAATGGCTTCACCCGCTTCGTGGTCTTTTTGTGAACCAAATAGCAACACTTGATAGCCTTTTTGGCTAATGAGTGTTTGAGCAAGAGAAGCGTAGTGGTAGTGGGGCCAACGTTTGGCGGGCCCAAATTCTGCGCCTGGGCAAAAACCAATAACAGGGAGAGAACCATCAACCTCAAAGATTTGCAGAGTCTCAGCGACTTCTTGCGGTATAGTCACCAGTTTAGGCGGTAAAATGGGTGTCGGAATATCAGCAGCTGATCGAATAGTTTGCTTATCATAAGCAAGCGCAACATACCGCTGCACCATTAAAGGAAAAGCGTCTTTATTGAGTGGGCGAATATCATTGAGTAGACCATAGCGCATTTCACCACGCCATCCCGTTCTTTTGGGGATTTTTGCGAAGAAAGGCACAAGTGCAGACTTTAAGGAATTGGGTAACACAATCGCTTGGTCATAGCCATTTGCCTGTAAACTTTGGCCTAATCGACGACGTTCACCAATTTCCAGTGTACCATGCCCAAAAGGCATAGGAATGGCTTCGCTAACTTCAGGCATTTTGGCGAGTAAAGGACGGCACCATTGTGGCGCCATCACGTCAATCTGTGCATGGGGATGTAAAGCCTTGATCGTGCGATAAAGGCTTTGTGACATCATCATATCCCCTACCCATGAAGGGCCGATCACCAATATTTTCATAAATGATTTTTCAGAAATAAGCGTTACGCGTCTTTATTGAGCAAGTGCATATATTCGGTGACACCTTCTGCAACCGTTTTAAATGGTGCAGTATAGCCAGCGGCACGTAGCTTAGTGAGGTCAGCTTGTGTGAAGCTTTGGTAACGACCTTTTAATTTTTCAGGGAACTCAATGTATTCGATGGCCACATTTTTATCTTTGTGGAATTCAGTGACAGCATCAGCAACAGCTTGGAAAGATTCTGCACGTCCTGTACCACAGTTAAAAATACCGGAAACATTATTTTCCCAGAACCATAAATTGACCGCAGCCACATCACCTACATAAATAAAGTCACGACGGAAAGTATCGCTACCTTCGAACAGTTTTGGGTTTTGCCCTTCATTAATTTGTTTATTTAAGTGATAAGCAACGCTTGCCATGCTGCCTTTATGGTCTTCATTTGGCCCATAGACATTGAAATAGCGGAAACCACAGACTTGTGAGTCCGCTTCTGGCAAAATTTCACGCACATATTGGTCAAATTGGAATTTTGAGTAACCATAGACATTCAATGGTTTTTCGAATTGGCGTTCTTCAATAAAGTTATCACTGCGGCCGCCATAAGTTGCTGCGGAAGAAGCGTATAAGAACGGGATTTCACGGTCTAGACAATAGTGCAGTAACTCTTTGGAATACTGGTAGTTATTGTCCATCATATATTTACCATCCCATTCAGTGGTTGACGAGCAAGCGCCTTCATGGAATACCGCATCGACATCACCGAAATCATCACCCGCAATGATGCTGCCAATAAAATCTTCTTTATCTGCATAATCCGCAATATCAAGGTCAACAAGGTTAGCGAATTTAGTGCCGTCTTTCAGATTATCAACGACTAAGATATCTGTACGGCCGATTGCGTTTAGGGCTTTAATAATATTGCTGCCAATAAAACCAGCTCCACCAGTGACTATGATCATTGGGTATACCTCAAATGGGTTAAGAAAATAGAATCGTAATTGGTGACTATAATAACATCTCTTGGCGCAGACGGTAGCATTGATAGAAGAGAATTGAGCTGACACTTAAATGAGAACAAGGTAAATATCGTGATCTTGGCTACAAACTTGACTTATTTGTGCTGTGAATATCGCCATGTATAGAGACTATTATTAAACTCTATTAATAGTCTCTATACAGGAAAAAATCATGTCAGAAAGATTTTATCAGCAGATTCAAGAACAATTGGTACAAATTGAAGCCGATGGGTTATTTAAAAATGAACGCATTATTACGACTTCACAAGATGCTGACATTGAAATTGTAGGTGGCCAGCGGGTTATTAATTTCTGTGCAAATAATTACCTTGGTCTTGCTAACCATCCCGCGCTCATCGAAGCCGCTAAACAGGGAATGGATAGCCATGGTTTTGGTATGGCGTCTGTACGCTTTATTTGTGGAACGCAAGACAGCCACAAAGTTTTAGAGCGCAAATTGGCAGATTTTCTGGGCATGGAAGATGCGATTCTCTATTCATCCTGTTTTGATGCAAATGGTGGGCTATTTGAAACCTTGTTAGGGCCGGAAGATGCGATTATTTCAGATGCATTAAATCATGCATCCATTATTGATGGGGTTAGGTTAAGCAAGGCTAAACGCTACCGCTACAGCAATAATAATATGGTGGAATTAAAAGTACGCTTAGAGGAAGCCAAAACAGCAGGAGCTCGCCATATTTTAATTGCCACAGATGGCGTGTTCTCAATGGATGGCGTTATCGCTGATTTAAAATCCATTTGTGACCTTGCGGATGAATACCAAGCATTGGTGATGGTGGATGACTCACATGCTGTTGGTTTTGTTGGGGAAAATGGTCGTGGTAGCCATGAGTATTGCGATGTGATGGGGCGTATCGATATTATCACGGGGACATTAGGTAAAGCCCTTGGCGGCGCATCTGGTGGTTATACGGCAGCGAAAAAAGAGGTAGTTGAATGGCTGCGTCAGCGTTCTCGCCCTTATTTGTTTTCGAATTCCCTCGCTCCTGCGATTGTTGCCGCATCTATCAAAGTGATTGATATGATGAAAGAAGGCCATTCATTACGTGAAAAATTATGGCGTAATGCCGTGTTATTTAGAGAAAAAATGACCACAGCGGGTTTTACCCTTGCTGGCGCTGACCACGCCATCATCCCTGTTATGTTAGGTGATGCCAAACTCGCCCAAATTTTTGCGAAAGAGCTACTCGATGAAGGTATTTATGTCACGGGCTTTTTCTACCCTGTTGTACCGCAAGGCCAGGCACGTATTCGTACTCAGATGTCTGCAGCACATAGTGAGGAGGATATTTTACACGCTGTTGAAGCATTCACCCGCATTGGTAGAAAACTAAAAATAATCAAATAAAAGGTCTTTTATGAAAGCACTGTCCAAACTGAAAGCTGAACCAGGTATATGGATGACAGATGTTCCGAAACCGGAACTCGGGCACAATGATGTGATGATCAAAATTCGTAAAACTGCGATTTGCGGTACGGATGTACATATCTATAACTGGGATGAATGGTCGCAGAAAACCATTCCTGTCCCAATGGTTGTCGGTCATGAATATATAGGGGAAATTGTTGCGATTGGGCAGGAAGTCAAAGGCTTTAAAATTGGTGACCGAGTGTCAGGGGAAGGGCATATTACTTGCGGCCACTGCCGAAACTGCCGTGGTGGCCGTACTCATCTTTGCCGCAATACGATTGGGGTGGGGGTTAACCGAGAAGGGTGTTTTGCTGAATATCTGGTGATCCCTGCATTTAATGCTTTTAAAATTCCCGATAATATCCCTGATGAAATAGCGGCTATTTTTGACCCATTTGGCAACGCAGTTCATACGGCTCTTTCCTTTGATTTAGTGGGGGAAGATGTGCTGGTTTCAGGTGCTGGCCCTATAGGTATCATGGCGGCTGCAGTGTGCCGACATGTGGGGGCCCGCCATGTTGTTATCACGGATGTGAATGACTATCGACTTGAATTGGCGAAAAAAATGGGTGTTTCCCGTGCAGTGAACGTCAGTCGTGAAAATTTAAAAGACGTGATGAATGAGTTGGGGATGAAAGAAGGTTTTGATGTTGCACTGGAAGTTTCTGGTTCACCAGCAGCTTTTCAGACCATGTTAGACACCATGAACCACGGTGGCAGAATTGCACTATTAGGAATTCCTCCTGCTTCGATGGCAACAGATTGGAGTCAAGTAATATTCAAGGGACTGTTTATTAAGGGAATTTACGGTCGAGAGATGTTTGAAACATGGTATAAAATGGCTACCTTGGTGCAATCAGGACTAGATTTATCGCCGATTATTACCCATCAGTTCCCTATCGATGAGTTCCAAAAAGGCTTTGATATCATGCGTTCAGGCCAATCTGGTAAAGTGATTTTAAACTGGGATTAAATTAATTATCTCGATTCCCCTTTTTGGCTTTTTTGAACCAAGAAGGGGAACCGAAAATGATCTACTGCTGTTGCTTGAAAAGTGGGCGCTTTTGGGCTCTATCGCCCTGTACCAACAAAGGTTGTAAAGCCTTATCGTTATAAATACTCTCAACCACAAACATAATAAAATCAATCCCCTGTGGCTTAGAAGGCGGTAATGTAAACTCACATATACCGAGTTCTTGCGGAATAATCACATTTTCTGGTTGGCTAGCCGCTTCGGGTTGCACAACAGTAGCATCTTTGGTTGGTGGTGTTTTTATTTCATCTTGTACTGCTTGCTTAGTTTGAGGTTGTGTCGGTGTCTTTTTCGCTTCTTCAGATAGCATTCTTAATGATGTTGGTTGTTTAGTTGAAGATTGAGGGCTCAGCAGAGCACTAACGGCGACTAATTCAACATCAGCAGGGAGTTGGGCAAGGTATTTTTGTAAGGCGCGTACGGTAGATGGGTGTGGATGGCCAATTGCTACCGCACTACCGTGTTTGCGCGCATAGGCAACGGCTTTATTCAATTGAGTGCGCGTTTCTTCTTCCGATTGGTGGTTATCAATAAAAATATGGCGACGTAACGTGGGAACGCCGTATTCTTTGGCGGCATTACCTGCTTGGGTATTCCCAATCGTTACGCTATCGAGGAAAAACAAGTTTGACTTTGACAGGCTGCGCATCACGTTCTGCATACCGGGTAAGCTTGATGTCATCTCGCTCCCCATATGGTTATTCATGCCTTTTGCATAAGGAACTCGGGTTATCGCATTTTTAATAATACGGTCAATTTCCTCTGCACTCATTGATGGAGCTAATGTGTCTTTCTCTAGCGGTTGTTTGCTCAATGGTTTCATTGGCATATGGATGAGAATATCGCGCCCTTGCTGATGGGCTTTTTCTGCGACTTCACGGCCATGGGGAGAGCTCGGTAAAATTGCAATAGTTACCGCAGGGGATAACGCTAGAATTTGGTTGTCTTCTTTAACGCGATAACCAAAATCATCAATCACAATCGCCAATTTTGCCGCACTCACCGGTAGACACATCATTAATAATGACAAAACAATGAGTGGTCGAACGGGTAAGTGCTTCAGCATAACGTTATCCTAATTAATTGAATTTAAAATTTATCGCCCTAACTATATTTATCGCCCTAACTATATTTATCGGCCTAACCATGGACGTGGGTTTACGGTTTTACCTTGTCTGCGGATTTCAAAATAGAGTGCTGGCCGCTCTTGGCCGCCACTGCTACCCACTAAGGCGACCGGCTGCCCTGCTCTAACCTCTTGGCCGACATTCACTAAGGCGCTCTGGTTATAGCCATAGAGGCTCATATCGCCTTTACCGTGTTCAACGACGACAACTAGCCCATAGCCTTGTAACCAGTCAGCCAGTAGCACGCGCCCATCGGCGATAGCTTTGACTTGGGTTCCTTCATTAGCCGCGATAACCATGCCTTTCCAACGTAACTCGCTGGAAATGACATCCCCATAGTTATGGAGTAATGAGCCGCGAACAGGCCAAATAGCTTGCCCAGCAGGGCGTCCTAAACCACCTGTACGTGACATCAGTGAGCGTTCACTTTCAGATGGTTTATAGGTTGAGCCTTTCTGTTTGGCTTGCCGTTCTTTTTCAGCCACTTGCACGCGAATACGTGCCGCTTCTTTGGCTTCTCGCTCTGCTCGGGCTTTGGCTTCACGTTCAGCGCGGGCAATCTTATCGCGTAATCTCGCTTCGTTTTGTTTTAGAACAGCAAGATTTTTTTGGTCTTCTTTTAATGTACTTTCAAGGGCATTTAGGGTTTTTTGCCGCGAAGCGCGTGCGTTATCCAGCTTACGCTTTTCTTGTTGTTGGCGTGCCAGCGTTGTTTTTTGTTCGGCTTGTTTTTTTTGTTCGAGTTCTTTTTGTTCTTGTAATTCTTTAGTGGTTTCTTCTAAAGCAACAATATTTTTTTCACGCGCCTGATTTAAATAGCTGTAATAGGCCAAAATACGTTCTTCTCGTTGGCCTTCTTCACCTTTGAACATTAGGGTTAACCCTTGGTGTTTACCTAACCGAAAGGCCGCGTCTAGTTGGTCAGCTAATAATTTCTCTTGTTGTTGTTTTTTGATTTGTAGCTGCTTGATATTGCTATTTAAGGAAACAATTTCTTTATCTAATTGTTTTAGCTGGTTTTGAGTCTCATGCAGGCTACGACCGGCCGCAGAAATACTTTGTTCTTGTTGTTTGAGTTGCTCAAGTAGTGCTGAGCGCTTGGCTTGTTGTTCTTTTACGCTTTTCTCTTTTTCAGCAATACTTTTGAGTAAATCATGTAGCTGGCCTTTATTTTCAGTGATCTGGTTGGCAAACACAGTTTGTGTTGGGGCGAGAACAAGCAGCCCTAACCCAAAGAGAGCGCTAATAGCCTGACGAATAAATGAAATTTTCATTCGATAATGTGTATTGGCCATCGTGATAAATCACCTCAATTAAATGCAATAGCTGATTATTTCATCTGCAAGTGATGGTTTCCAGCACTGTCTAACAAATAGTATTGAAAACATTTATAAATTCGGATTTTTGCCCTGAACTAGAACTATATTAAGTTAAATAATACAGTTTTATTATCACTGATTTATTTTGTATAGCCAGTATTCAATACTTTTTTCTTATTCAATGCCTATTTGAAGCACGACTTAGACCTGTTTAGCACGTTTATGTTAAAATATTTGCGTACCGCCTCGAAACAGAAACGCGGTTTTTCAGTGAACAGTGTTAATTTTGCGTGCCTTAGCGCAAAAAAAACAAGCGAGTTTGCGGGAATTGGCTGTAATTAGCTCAACACAAAGGTATACTCAGAACCCTTTGATATTTGTTTTTAACTAACGGGAGTGATTGCCCCCCATGATCCAAGAAATCATGCAATTTGTAAGCCGGAACATGTTATTGAGTCTGGTTTGGATAGCGCTATTAGTGGCTGTGGTTGTTATGACCTTTAAAGGCCTTTTCTCTAAAACGAAAGTGATTGCTCGTTCACAAGCGATTACACTGATTAATAAAGAAGAGGCGGTTGTTGTCGATTTACGTTCTCGTGACGATTTCCGTAAAGGGCACATTATTGATTCTATTAACTTAACACCGTCTGAAATTAAAGAGAATAATTTAGGTGAATTAGAAAAACACAAACAGAAACCAGTGATTATCGTTTCTGCAAGTGGTATGGAATCAGGTAAACCTGCTGAACAGCTGGCACAACACGGTTTTGAAAAAGTCTTTGTCTTGAAAGAAGGGATCTCTGGCTGGGCAGGTGAAAACCTTCCTTTAGCTCGTGGTAAGAAGTAAGTAAAGATATCCAAGGAGCATACATCAGTATGTGACTTGGGTAGCGTAATGCAGCGAACACCCCTGTAGCTCAGAATAACAGGGTTTCCCTTAAATTATTTGGGCTACAGGTAGGCAGCAAGTGAAGATATCCAAGGAGCATACATCAGTATGTGACTTGGGTAGCGCAATGCAGCGAACACCCCTGTAGCTCAAAGAATAACAGGGAAAATTCATATGGAAGTTAAAGGTACATACACTATGTCAGAACAAAACAACTCAGAAATGGTCTTTCAAATTCAACGCATTTATGCAAAAGACGTTTCATTTGAAGCACCTAACGCACCACACATCTTTCAACACGAGTGGCAACCAGAAATCAAATTAGATTTAGATACTTCTTCAACTCAGCTGTCTGAAGGTGTTTATGAGGTTGTTTTACGTGTCACGACTACGGCAACTTTAGGTGAAGAAACAGCTTTCTTGTGTGAAGTGCAGCAGGCGGGTGTTTTCTCTATCGAAGGCATTGAAGGTACTCAAATGGCACATTGCTTAGGTGCATACTGCCCGAACATCCTGTTCCCATATGCACGTGAAGCGATCACTAGCTTAGTGGGCCGTGGTACATTCCCACAATTGAACTTAGCGCCAGTTAACTTTGATGCACTGTTCATGAACTATTTACAGCAGCAACAAGGTGAACAAGCGCAGAACTCAGAAGCTCAACAGGACGCTTAATGAATACTGCTTCAATGACAGTGATCGGTGCCGGCTCGTACGGCACCGCTTTAGCCATTACGCTTGCACGTAATGCACATCAGGTTGTGCTATGGGGCCATGACCCAAAACACATTCATCAATTAGAACAAGACCGCAGTAATCAGGCGTTTTTGCCTGGCGTTTCTTTCCCTGATAGTTTATCTCTCGAAACGGACTTAAAACGCGCCGTTGAGGCGAGCCCCAATATCTTGATTGTCGTACCGAGCCATGTTTTTGGTGATGTACTAAAACAAATCCAGCCATACTTACGCGCAGACTCCCGTATTATTTGGGCGACTAAGGGCTTAGAAAGGGATACTGGCCGTTTGTTGCAAGAAGTGGCACGTGAGGTATTAGGCAATGAAATTCCGCTGGCAGTACTTTCTGGCCCGACATTTGCGAAAGAATTAGCCGCAGGTTTACCAACGGCAATTTCCGTGGCGGCAAGCGATAGCCAATTTGGTGATGATTTACAAAAATTATTCCATTGTGGCAAGAGTTTTCGCGTCTATAAGAACCCTGACATGGTTGGAGTGCAACTGGGTGGTGCTGTAAAAAATGTCATCGCAATTGGCGCGGGTATTTCCGATGGTATGGGGTTTGGTGCCAATGCACGTACCGCATTGATTACCCGTGGCTTAGCGGAAATGAGCCGTTTAGGTGCAGCTTTGGGAGCAGACCCTGCAACTTTTATGGGGATGGCAGGCTTAGGTGACCTTGTGTTAACCTGTACCGATAACCAATCCCGTAACCGCCGTTTTGGCATGATGCTAGGCGATGGCGTTAGCGTTGAAGATGCAGAAAAAGAGATTGGCCAAGTGGTTGAAGGCTATCGTAATACCAAGGAAGTTCGCGCACTGGCTGAGCGGGCAGGTGTTGAAATGCCAATTACTGAGCAAATTTATCAAATCCTTTATCGTCATAAAAATGTGTTAGAGGCAGCGCAAGCCCTATTAGGGCGTGCGACGAAAGATGAAATTGCCGATATGCCAAAGCTGCATGATTAATAAAAATAGATAGGTGAGTGATTATGTCGCGTGAAGAACTGGATAGAATTTGGGGTTTCATTAAAGATGAAGCGAAGTCTCTTGCGGACTGCGAACCACTCCTCGCCAGTTTTTTTAACGCGACATTATTAAAGCACGACAATTTAGGCAGTGCGCTCAGTTATATGCTAGCTAACAAACTGAGCTCACCGATTATGCCTGCTCTTGAAGTGCGCGAAATTGTGGAAGCCGCTTATCGCAATGACGAAAGTATGATTTTCTCTGCGGCAATGGACTTAGCGGCGGTTCGCTTACGTGACCCTGCCGTTGATAAATACTCCACACCATTATTGTATTTAAAAGGTTTCCACGCCTTGCAAGCCTATCGCATCGGTAATTGGCTGTGGAAAGAAGGCCGCCAAGCGCTGGCGGTTTATTTGCAAAATCAAATCTCTGTTTCCTTTGGTGTCGATATCCACCCAGCGGCCCGTATTGGTTGTGGCATTATGCTTGACCACGCAACGGGTATTGTGATTGGGGAAACGGCCATTGTCGAAAATGATGTATCAATCCTACAATCTGTCACACTCGGTGGTACTGGGAAAACCTGTGGCGACCGCCATCCTAAAGTAAGAGAAGGGGTGATGATTGGTGCAGGGGCAAAAATCTTAGGTAATATTGAAATTGGCCGTGGCGCAAAAATTGGCGCAGGTTCTGTTGTACTTCACCCCGTTCCACCACACACCACGGTAGCTGGGGTTCCAGCACGCATTGTCGGTAAACCAACCAGCGATAAACCGTCCTTAGAAATGGATCAAAACTTTAATGGCACTATTTGGGGTTTTGAAGATGGGGATGGGATTTGAGTTGTGAGGGTTCTAGTTCGATCGTTTTCATTTTTGATGTCCCTCATCTGTATATAAATTGACCGAAAATTTGCTTTAACCTCAATGAAGTTATACAATGTTTATACATTGAGAAACTAATATACTCAAAAATAAGTATGGGGTAAGAGAAATGAGCGTTGCTATAAAAAAATGGGGAAATAGCCAAGGCATTGTTATCCCATCAGCTATCTTAAAACAATTAGGTATTGAGGTTGGTCAACGTCTTGATATTTCTGTTAATAACGGTAATTTGGTTCTTTCTCCCAAAAAGAAGATAAGGATGTTTTCTGAAGCTTATTTGCTTGACAATATGAATGAATATAATAGTCATTCAGATGAACTTGCTCAAATTAATGATATGGAAATTGGTGAATGAGTAAAAGTTACATACCAAGGCGAAATGATATTATTTGGTTAGATTTTGACCCAACGAAAGGAAAAGAAATAGGAAAATATCGGCCTGCACTCGTTTTATCCAGTGTGGAATATAATAAAAAATCAGGCTTGGTAATTTGTTGTCCTATTAGCACAAGCATTAGAGGGCACATAACAGAAGTAGGGATAAATAATCTTGATACTCCGTGTGTTGCTGCGGCAAACCTTATTCAAACACTATCTTGGAAAGATAGAAGTATGAAGTTTGGGGTAGTTGCTGATGAGGGGGTTCTTGATGGTGTGCTCGCAAGGTTGATCCCATTAATTGGTGGAGAGCATTTTTTTATTGATTCAAACTAAAGGAACTCAAACTGAGCTCCTTTTATAATCTAGTCCTTTAGCAGCGCCCCTGCATACCCCAACTGCCTCCATGCCTCAAACACCACCACAGCCACTGAATTGGATAAATTCATACTGCGGCTATCTGCCAGCATAGGAATACGAATTTTTTGCTCCATTGGCATGTTATCTAGCACATAAGGCGGTAGCCCCCGAGTTTCAGGGCCAAACATCAAATAATCATTTTCTTGATAACTAACATTACTATGACTTGGCTTACCTTTAGTGGTTAAGGCAAACACGCGTGCACCGCTTTCAGATTGGTTATTATCCGGGTTTAGTCCTTCACTTTTTAAAAAAGCAAAATAATCATGATGGTGCTTGATATCGGCAAACTCGCTATAGTCCAACCCTGCACGGCGTAAGCGTTTATCATCCCATGTAAACCCAAGAGGGTGAATAAGATGTAAATCAAAGCCAGTATTGGCACAAAGGCGAATGATATTGCCAGTATTTGGCGGTATTTCTGGTTCGAATAAAACAATGTGTGGCATAACGTTAAGCTGATATTTGTGATAATAAATGATGGGAAGAGTTTACGCGCAAATGGGTTTGTTTTCATGTGGAACTTTTATTTGTGCCGTAAAAATTATTTGTACCCTGAAAACAAAAAACGAGCCATAAAGGCTCGTCTCTGAAATAACTCGTTGAGGTTAGCTGTTATAACCATTGGGGTTCATGGACTGCCAACGCCAGCTATCATTCACCATATCTTGAATAGAATACTGCGCCTTCCAGTTTAAATCTTTCAACGCTTTTTCTGGGCTAGACCAACATTCCGCAATATCACCAGGGCGCCTTGCTACAATCTCATATTTAATGGGCTTACCTGCCGCTTTTTCAAAAGCAGTAATAATTTCCAGCACACTTGTGCCAGTCCCTGTACCAAGATTGTAAACATGTAAGCCTGCTTGTTGGCTAACTTTATTCAGCGCGGCAATATGGCCATCAGCCAAATCCATCACGTGAATATAGTCACGCACACCAGTACCATCCGGTGTTGGGTAATCATTACCAAATACCATCACTTGTGGGCGGCGGCCTACAGCGACTTGGGAAACAAACGGTGCCAAGTTATTCGGAATCCCTTGCGGGTCTTCACCCATGGTTCCAGATGGGTGTGCGCCAACAGGGTTAAAATAACGCAGTAAGGTCAGTGACCAATCATCTTCCGCAATATATAAATCCGAAAGGATACGCTCAACCATATACTTACTGGTTCCGTATGGGTTGGTGGTTCCACCAACTTTGGAATTTTCTGTTAATGGCACTTCTTCAGGGTCACCATAAACGGTAGCGGAGGAACTAAAAATCAGGCTTTTAACACCCGCTTTTTTCATACTTTCTACTAATACCAATGTGCCATTGACGTTAACATCATAGTATTCAATCGGTTTTTGTACCGACTCACCAACAGCTTTCAACCCAGCAAAGTGGATGACAGAATGAATTTGATGATTAGCAAAAATGGACGCTAAAATTTGGCCATCACGCACATCACCTTGGTAAAAGGTTGGCTTAACACCTGTGATAGCTTCAATACGGTTAAGCACTTCAAGGTTGGCATTATGCAAGTTATCTAAAATAACTGGCTGAATCCCTTGCTGGATCATCTGTACACAGGTATGGCTACCAATGTAGCCAAGGCCGCCCGTGACGAGAACTTGTTGATTCATCATCTCAATATTCCTGAGTCTTAATATTCATAATGGTAGTTATAGTCGTCAGACCTTGCATCAATACCATTCAAGATCACACCTGTAATTTCGATATCATTTTGCTTAAAGCGTTTCAGTGATAAATCGACATCTTTCACGGTATTCACACCGTAGAAAGCAATTAGTAATGAGGTACCGACATATTTACCAATAATCGCAGAGTCCGTTATTGCTAAGATTGGTGCGGTATCGATCACCACAATATCGTATTGGTTTTTGACTCTATCTAATAACTGCTTAAAGCGCTCGCCCATTAATAACTCAGAAGAGTGAGTAACATTTTTACCACGACAAATTACATCAAGATTTTCAATCACGTTAGCATGAATGGTCGGTGATTCTAAACTTTGCTGTGATAAGTAGTCAGATAAGCCTGCTTTATTGTTTAACCCAAAGGCTTTGTGCAAACGGCCTTTACGTAAGTCGGTATCGATTAATAATACTTTTTTACCTGCGTTAGCCAGTACCACCGCCATATTGGAGGTAACAAAGCTTTTCCCAACCCCTGGTGACGCACTGGTGACCATAACTAGGTTGTTACCTTGGTTCATCACCGAGAAGTACACACTGGTACGTAATGAACGGATAGCTTCGACAGCAGTATCTGCTGGGTTTTCTATCGCTAGTGGGCTCTTATTACCAGCTTCAATGAGTTTTTTCTCATGAGCAGAGAATGGGATAGTGGCATAGACGTTGACACCTAATGCATCAATATCTTCTGTGCTCTTAATTTTATTATTAAAGAACTCGCGGGCAATCACATACGCACAGCCGATAATAAAACCAAGGATAGTGGCGAGAGCAACAATCAATGATTTTTTCGGTGCTACAGGTTTTGGCTGGGATTCAGCGGAGTCAATAATACGCACATCCGCTGTAATACCGGAGTTCAACACACTGAGTTCCTGCTGTTTCGCCACTAATTGAGTATAAATGGCTTGTTCCGCTTCGACATCGCGAGTTAAACGGACGATTTCTTGTTGGGTATTAGGTAGTTTTTGGATATTTTTACTGATTTTTTCTTTTTCACGTAACAACTGTTGGCGCTTATCTAGCAGGGACTGATAAGCGGGGTGGTTACGGGTATATAACTGCTGAATTTCCACTTCTTTAAAGGTCAATTCATTAAGTTTTTCTTCTACCTGCAATGCACTGTCGAGAGCGGCCTTGGCTTCTAAAGAAAGGTCAATGGATTCATTCTTTTTACGAAAGGCATTGAGCTGGTTTTCGTAGTTATCTAATTTCTTTTTAATCGTAGGTAAGTAGTCATCTAAAAAAACAAGCGTATTGTTAGTGACTTCTTTTTTACGTTCGGTATTTTGGTCAACATAGTTTTGGATAACACTGTTAAGGATTTTAACATTCTCAGTTTTATCTGCCCCTTTAATGGCTAAGCTGATAATACCGGTACCTTTCCCGACTTCCGCGATAGTCAAAGTATTGCGTAAGTCTTCAATGGTGGAATAACGGGCATTTTTGATTAATGAAAACTCTTCGCCAGTTTCAGCCGTGAAACTGGAAACCAATAAGTTAATTTCCCCTTGTTTGAGGACTTCACCGACTTTACCTTGTAAGACTTGGCCATCTACATTGAGGGAATAATTGTTATCCCCTAAATAAGTTAGGGTAAATGGCTGGCCAATTAAACTTTCAGGTAACTGAAATAGGGCAATATGAACGGGAGCCACTTCACCAAGTAATTTACTGACAAAGCCTTCAGGAGCTGCTTGAGTGTCAAGGTTCAGGTCTGCAACGGTTTTACCTAACACCATGCGGGACTTGATAACTTCAATTTCAGAGTCGACTTGGTTATTGCTGTTACCAAATGGCATGACATCACTCATTTGGTCAAGTAATGAAACCTGGCCTAATTTGTCATACTGTAAGGTCGCATTGGCTTGGTAAATAGGGGTTGCCAATAGGCTATATGCCACTGCAACAGCAGCAAAAAATACGGTAAAAAACCCAATTTTAATCGTGTTGGATTTCAAAACTTTAAACAGAGCGAGCAGATCGATTTCATCTGAGGCAGGGGAGCTATTTTTTGTTGTGTTCATAATAGGTTAAATGTTAAGTCATCCAATAAATAAAATTAAATTTTGCCTTGCCAAGCAATCGCGGCTTTTTCCATCAACTGGTAAACGTGCTCAAACATTTCATCGCTGCGTTTGTGCGGGTCAGGAATTTCGGTTTTATTAATCCATTGCCCAAATAACATCACTTTACCGCGAGTTTCAGGAAACTGCTGGTGGATTTTAGCAATATGATCGTTTTCCATCACTAGGATTAAGTCTGCTTTATGGCATATTTCGCTGGTTAATCGACGTGATTGATGGTTTTCAAGGGAAAGGCTATGTTGCTCGGCAATCCGGATGGCACTGTCATAAGCGGGCATATCATTTTTAGCGATAATACCTGCCGAATGAACAGTTTTTTCGGGAAAATACTGTTGTAATAAACGCTCTCCCGTAGGAGAGCGGCAGATATTTCCCATACAAACAACGAGAATATTATTAAACATATCGATTACCAGTCGTGAATACGCTTGGTACCTTCGGTTAACTGATTATATGAAGCGATAGTTGGTAATAACTGAGTGATTAGACGGTTCCAACGTACCACAGGGGCTGCGGTAACATACACTAAGTCATAAGGCTGTAGTTTAAATTCAGTACCCATCACAAGTGATGTGGCATCCGATAAATCTAACTGATAAACCGCGGCCATCTTTTTCGGTAATAGCGCTTCGAGTTCTTTGTCTTCTGCCAGTTGGTTTTTAATTGGGCGAATAACAAATACACCTGTTGCATTAGCCGTTGTTTGGTCTATCCCGCTCGCTTTGCTTAGGGCTTCAGTAATACTCATCCCCGCGCGGTCAATGGTTAAGGTCGTTGGTTGACCGACTTCACCCATGACAAACACTTTTTGGCTATCATTACGTGGCACATATAGCACATCACCCGGTAGCATCAGGTAGTTTTGGGTTAAATCCCCATATTGTACTAAATCTTGCAGTGACACTTTGATTTCTTTGCCGTTACGGGTAAGCACGACATTATCCCAATCGGCTTTTTCGGTTAAACCACCGGCATTATTAAAGGCTTCTAAGATAGTCAGTGGAACGTTGGTAATTGGCAAGGTACCTGGTTTCGCCACTTCACCCGAAACATACATTTTTTGCGAACGGAACGCAGCAATACTGACGTCAACTTGTGGGGACTCAATATAGGTGGCTAAGCGATTACTTATTAAAGTACGGATTTCCGTGACGGTTTTACCGATCACTTTGACTTTACCAATATACGGGTAGTAAATAGCCCCATCTGAATGTACCCAGTTACCGGAGTCTTGCGCACTACGGTATGAACCCGCAGGGATCGTTAGTTCAGGGTGATCCCAAACCGTAATGGTTAATACATCACCTGCACCCACACGGTATTCATAGTGAGTCAGTTGCTTCTCTAACTGTACATTGGGTTTGGCAATGGTGGGTGCAGTGTACATATCATCCAACAATTTTGGCGAAATTGGGTAGATATCAACTAATTTAGTAATATCACGGTCACCCGTATCAACCACATTTTTGCCTGAGGTTGATACATAAGCGCCGGGGGTGACGGTGCAGCCTGTAAGTAAAATACTCACAGCTAATAGAGTAAGTGGAAGACGCTTGTTAATCACTAGAGTATCCTGTTAAAAGTTAGCTAAATATTTTTAATAATGAATAATATAGTTTGGGGACTAGTGCTGTGCATTCCACACTAAATCACCAATGCCATCTGTTGGGTTAAATTCTGTTGGAGTTTCAAGTAGAATCTGACGTATCGCTTCAAGGTCATAATTTTGACATGCTATGTTTAATTTATCTAATACTTTAATGAAATCATCTAAGGGGATGAAAACTTCATTGGCAGACATGATCCGTTGGTGTTCTGTTGAATGGACATTATCACCGATAAGAAGTTCTTCAAACAGCTTTTCTCCCGGTCGTAAACCTGTAAATTTGATTTCAATGTCACCATTCGGATTTTTCTCGGTTTTTAACTCAAGTCCCGAAAGTTGAACCAGATTTTTTGCTAAATCGACGATCTTAACTGGTTCCCCCATATCCAATACGAAGACATCCCCACCTTTTCCCATTGCACCAGCCTGTATGACTAATTGAGCGGCTTCAGGGATAGTCATAAAGTAGCGGATAATATCTGGATGGGTGACTGTAATTGCTTTGCCTCGGGCGATTTGTTGCTTAAATAAAGGGATCACTGACCCTGATGAACCAAGTACGTTACCAAATCTTACCATGCAAAACCGAGTTCCTTGCTCCTTTTCACTTTCTTGTTTAGAGAGTGCTTGTAAGGCTAGCTCTGCTACTCGTTTTGATGTTCCCATCACATTCGTTGGGCGTACCGCTTTATCGGTAGATATTAGAACGAAAGATTCTACTTTAGCTTCAATTGCGGCTTTGGCCGCATTATAAGTACCAAATATATTGTTACGAACCCCCTCAACAACATTATATTCAACAAGAGGGACGTGCTTATAGGCTGCAGCATGATAAACAGTCTGAACATGAAAAGTTTCTAATGCATTTTTTAAACGTTCAAACTTTTGGACACTCCCTAATAGGGGCACAATTTTAACTTTCAGGCCCTCAGCATTAGCAATATTGTTTAGCTCTTTATCAATCTCGTATAAATTAAATTCTGAGATTTCAAGTAACACTAATGTTAATGGTTTCTGGCGAATAATCTGCCGACATAGCTCTGAACCGATAGAGCCTCCAGCTCCCGTTACCATGACATTTTTATTGGTGATATTGGCACCGATTAAATCTGGATTAGGGGCAACAGGATCACGACCTAAAAGATCTTCAATAGCAACATCTTTTAAGTCATCAACTGTAGCGTGACCTTCAACAATATCGTTAAAGTCAGGTACTGTTAGAACTTCGACAGACAGATGTAACAACCCATTAATAATAGCTTTACGCTCAGAGCGTGAAGCCCGCGGCATGGCTAATAATATTTTTTCAATGCCTAATTTATTAACTAATTCCTCAATCTTATCGGATGAATAAACAGTGATACCCTGTATTACGGTGTGATGTAGTGATGGGTCGTTATCAATAAAGCCTTTAACTTGATAAGACACGGCATTTCGTAACGCGATAGCTAGTTGGCGCCCTGTGCTCCCTGCACCATAAATTAGAACAGGCTCACACCCTTTACGGCTCGCTTGTACAATCATTGAGCGTACTAGCATTCTTGCCCCACCACATAATAAAATGAGAAAGGTCATATAGATAAAAGGAATGGTACGTGGAATGTTGGCTTCTAGGTAATAGGAGAATGTTGTAATAGAAAATGCAGAAATTAATGCGCCAACCATAGCAACGGTTAAAGCGTGGAATGTTAAGTAACGAAGTACCGCACGATATAGCCCTAATTTTACAAAGGCTAATAACGTTATGATAATAGTGCCAAGTAATGTGAGCCAAGTACTAGGGGATAGGTGAATAACAACTTCACCAAGTCTTACCCATAAGGCAAGGAAGAATGAAACAATGATAAGGAGTGTATCGATTCCCAAGCCAATGAGTCGTTTATACACCCGGGGTAATGACCATATGCGATTAAGTTTGTCCATAATGATTACTTCTTTCTGTTGTTCATTTGGCAGCAGCATCGCCGGAACCACTGCCGGTGACTGTCATCATAATATATCTAAAATAGTTTTTAAGGTTCAAATTATCTATCATCTCTCTATCTGTAGTAGCGAGAAGTTGTGGTGTAGACATATCAATATTTTTAATTTGAGCTAATCCTGTAATACCGGGGCGAACATCATAAATATTGAGTGCTGAACGTTGTTGTATTAATTCTTCTTGATTAAATAAATTTGGACGAGGACCAACTAAACTCATTTCACCTTTTAATACATTAATTAATTGAGGAAGTTCATCAATTTTGGTTTTTCGCAGAATAGTGCCGTACTTTGTTATAGAACGGGTATCAACCAAGTGGCTGGCTACGGAGGATGTTCCTACTTTCATTGTTCTAAACTTAATTAATCTGAACGGTTTTTTGTTTTTGCCTACTCGAGTCTGGATAAAGATAGGTGAGCCTGTTTCAAAATAACCAATAATAGATGTAATGAGTAATACTGGAGAAAGAACAATTAGGCCGATTAAAGCAGCAAAGAAGTCAATTATACGTATCATTTTTTGTCATTTCCTAAGTAACTCATTGTTTGTTCAATAGTATAAGGCGGTTTCCAGCCTAGTTCATCGAACATATTTGAGGAGTCGACTTCTAAATTTTGATAAAGCTGGGTAAAAAGACCTTGCTTGCCAACTGCACTTAATAGGATTTTCATCAGAAGCGTAGGAACAGGTAATTGAATGATATTCTTTCCTAGGTTTGTTCCTATAATGGTAGTAAGTTCTTTTGTGGAAAGATTTTTCCCATCGGACACTAAAAATATTTTACCAGCAGCATTAGGGTGACGAGTACATTCAGCAATAAAATGAGCCAAATTCTTTATGGATATATAACTTCGCGAATTGTTTGTTAAGCCAAAAGGTAACATAGGTACTTTCTTGATAAGCTTTAAAAGAAGACCAAAATTGCCCGGTGCATTTTCTCCATAGACCAAAACAGGACGTATAATCACTAGTTCCATTCCTGTTTTTGCGCAGATATCAATGAGCCCTTGTTCTGCGACTAACTTAGACCTAGCATATTCATTATGTGGTGCTGCTGGATCTTGAGGAGAAAAAGGTTTTTCATGAGTGAGATTACCATTCACACCAATAGAGCTTATAAAAACGAAACGTTTGACACCCGCTTTAGCCGCTTCATTTGCAAAGTGCAACGTTCCTTCGACATTAACACTCCATAATTCTTTCTGCTCATCCGCACTTGGTGTTTTGACTTTCATACGGTGGGCAATCGCGGCGAGGTGAATAATGCTATCGATATCATCAAATGCACCAGTCCAGTCTGTATTTTGATTGAAAGACTGAATGGTAAAATGGTCATTTAATTCAGATGAATGTTTTCTGATTATTACCCGATAGTTATTTTTTAATTCTTGAAGAACTGCTTTTCCAATAAAACCAGTAGATCCGCTAATTAAAGTTTTCATGCATATATGAACCTATACTACATCTAACATATTCAATATGTACGCTATACTTATTATAAGTATATTGTGTTCAGTATGGCTATAAAATAGCTGATTTAATCATTGCCAAATAAGTCGCGGGTATAGACTCTATCCGCCACATCTCCCAGCTCAGGCACCATACGGTTAGCTAAAATGATGTCGCATTGGGTTTTGAATTCAGCCAAGTCATTCACCACTTTTGAATGGAAAAATTCAGTTTCCTTCATCACTGGTTCATACACCACCACTTCAATACCTTTCGCTTTGATGCGTTTCATGATTCCTTGAACTGCCGAGGCGCGGAAGTTGTCAGAGCCTGCTTTCATCACTAAGCGATAAACCCCCACTTTACGTGGCGCTTTAGCGATAATTGCATCCGAAATAAAGTCCTTACGGGTACGATTTGATTCCACTATCGCGTTAATCAGGTTATTCGGCACATCATCGTAGTTAGCTAACAACTGTTTGGTATCTTTCGGTAAGCAATAACCGCCGTAACCGAATGATGGATTGTTATAATGGCTGCCAATACGTGGGTCTAAAGAGACACCTTCAATAATTTGGCGGGCGTTTAACCCACGACTTTCAGCGTAAGTATCAAGCTCGTTAAAATAGGCCACTCGCATCGCTAAGTAGGTGTTAGCAAATAACTTGATGGCTTCTGCTTCAGTGCCATCGGTAAACAGCACTGGCACATCTTTCTTAATTGCGCCTTCAAGCAGTAAGTCCGCAAAAATTTGCGCGCGTTCTGAACGTTCGCCCACCACAATACGCGATGGGTATAAGTTATCCCACAAGGCACGCCCTTCACGTAAAAACTCGGGGGAGAAAATGACGTTACTGTAGCCGTACTCTTCACGCAAACGCGCCGTAAAGCCTACAGGAATGGTAGATTTAACAATAATGGTCGCAGTCGGGTTAATTTCATTCACATCATGAATAACGGACTCGACTGATTTAGTATTAAAATAGTTGGTTTTCGGGTCGTAGTCAGTCGGTGTGGCGACAATGACATACTGAGCCCTTGTATAGGCGTCAGTTTTGTCTTGTGTAGCGCGGAAATTGAGTGTTTTTTCCGCTAAAAACTGTTCGATTTCCGTGTCGACAATCGGCGATTGTTTGTTATTCAACATCGCTACTTTTTCAGGAATGATGTCCACCGCCACCACTTCGTGGTTTTGTGACAGTAACATGGCGTTAGATAGACCGACGTAGCCGGTCCCTGCGATAGCTATTTTCATATGAGAACCAAGTAGATTAATTTTCAGAGAAGGTTTGAATATTTTTTAAAGATAGTTGCACAATTGACTGCGCTGTCTGATGATCGCTTGCTTCGGCATAGCACCTTAATTCAGGGGCGTTACCTGATGGCCTTAAATGAATAATATTACCATTTGATAATGTCATTCTTAGCCCATCAATTGTATTCAAATCTAGTAGTTGCTCATCACCAAAGCCTAAATGCTGCAATAAGAGTGTTGGGTTTTCTTGCGCTTTCTCAATGATAGCTTTACTTTTTTCTGTTGCGAAGTTTTGTATTCTATCGCTAAAGGTAATGCGTTGTGGTAATGAATTAACTAATTTAGCAATTCCTTTTTCTTTGGCGGCAGATAATAGCATTAAGAATGGTAACACAGCATCTCGAGTTGGTAGAGCTGATAATCGTTTACCATTTATTTCAATGTTAGATCCTAAAAGGAAACCGCCGTTAGCTTCAAATCCTGCAATTTTTTTATAGCTTTTAGTTAAATCAGCAAATGCTTCAATAACATAAGGGGAGCCAATTTTAGTTTGTTTTACACACTTAAAAGATTTATGAGATGAAATGATAGTATTGCAGCTAACAGGGATTGCTAGTGCTTCTATGTTCATTTCTAATGCACATAACAAACCTAATATGTCCCCGCGCAGCCAGTCACCGTTTTCATCTGCAACAAGCGGACGGTCGCCATCCCCATCAGTAGAAAAAATAGCATCAAGTTTGTGTAATTTTGACCAATTTCTTGCTTTTACCTTGTCTTCTTCAGACACAGCTTCAGTATCAATTGGAACAAATTGGTCACTACGTTCTAGGGAAATAACTTCAGCTCCAAGCTTTTTGAATAAAACTGGGTATATATCACGTCCAGCACTAGAATGTTCATAAATACCAATACGTTTACCAGCTAATAAATCTTGATTAAAAATAGATAAATAGCGATTTAGATATTCATCTACAGCTAGTGTATCTATTGATAAGGTCTGTGGAGTAACATCTGGTATTTCAAATTGCGAGTTATTATTTAAAATCGCGACTTCATCAATTTTAGTGATTTCACCATCTGGCCGATAAAACTTTAACCCATTTCTATCGAACGGAATATGACTTCCCGTTACCATGATGCAAGGAGTATTATTTTTCATTGCAGTATATGCAAGGGCGGGCGTTGGAATTACACCGTAATATAGAGGCTCTATTCCTTGCTGTTTTATTGCTTCGATACAAGCAATCGCAATAAATTCGCTACTTGGGCGATTATCTATTGCAACAGCTATTTGAGTAAAGTTAAATTTATTTTTGATACTATCAATAAATGCATGAGTGAATGCAGCACAGGACTCTCCAGTGAACTGAGTGACTAACCCACGGGCTCCGCTAGTACCAAATTGTATGCCTGAATCAAGGATGGTATTTTTAGTGATATTCATAATTATCAGAATTTATTTTTATAGAGAAACACTTTCACCATGGTATAAATGGCGATTAGGTTGGTTATTATTTAATAAGTAGTTTATTGATTATTTTTAGAGGAATTAAAAATAAAGGAGGAGATATGTTATTTTTCTTCCACGATAAATAAACTTCCTTACTTCCTATGTACCTACTTTTAAAACCAGATGTGCTTTCTCCTCCCATCCTCATCGCAACTAAGTACTTATTTATAATGGAGTGTTTATAATTATTTATAAATATAGCTCTCAGGAGAAACTCATAGTCAGAGGAGATTTTAAATTCGCTATGATAATAACCTATTTCTTCATATACTGAACGCCTTACAAACGTGGATGGGTGAGGTGGTTGTTTCCCTTTTTTCCACTTAGCCTTGGAGTTCATATTTTCACATGGGTATTTCCTAATTGCTTGACTAAAATCATTGTCAAAATAGTATAGATTTCCGGAAACTAGGTCGGCGTTACTTCGATTAAACTCATCAAAAATATCAGATAATACATGATCGTTTATATATAGGTCGTCAGAATTTAATATCGCTACAATTTTCCCTTTCGCTTTGGCTATACCTTTATTCATTGCATCATATAAACCTTTATCAGGCTCAGATATATATTTTAGTCTACGATCATTATTAGCGTTTAATATATCAATAGTTCCATCTGTAGATACACCATCTATGATAATATATTCAAAATTTATTTCTTTTTGGCTTAATACAGAAGATATTGTTTCTTGTATTGTACTTGCAGAGTTATAGCAAACAGTTATAACAGTGAAGTCAAGTTCATGATTATTTTTAAACATATTGTTTAACTTAAGTATGGTATTTAAGATAGAGTAAAACACTACTCAATAGTAGCTAGTTATGGTTTTTACCATACTCTTCTAGCCTAATGATATCGTCTTCTTGTAAATAATTGCCAGAGCGAACCTCAATTAAGTGCAGGTCAACTTTACCAGGGTTCTCTATTCGATGAGGAGACCCAATAGGGATATAGGTTGATTCATTTTCACTCAGTATAAAAATTTTATCGCCATTGGTGACTTGTGCAGTGCCTTGTACAACAACCCAATGTTCAGCACGATGATAGTGCATTTGTAATGCGGTTTTTTCACCTGGTTTTACTTTTAAATGTTTAACATGAAAGCGCTGCCCTTCTGCAATATCATCATGAGTACCCCATGGTCGGTATGCTTCTCTATGCTGTTCACATTCAGGGCGGCCAGCATTTTTTAGTTGGTTAACAATGCTTTTTACATCTTGAACGTTGTTTTTATTGGCAACTAGCACAGCATCTTTAGTTTCTACTATCACTAAATTATCAACGCCAACGGTAGATACGAGTTTATTTTGGGAGTAGATATAACTGTTTGTTGTGTTTTCAGTTAAAACGTCACCAACAATAACATTAGATTGCATATTTTTGGGAGAAACTTCCCAAAGTGAACTGAATGAGCCAACATCGCTCCAGCCTGCATCCATAGGTACTACCTGAACATTGCTTGCTTTTTCCATAACAGCATAGTCAATTGAGTTATCAGGACACATGGTAAAAATATCTTGTTTTAAACGAATGAAGTCTAAATCATTATGGGAGCTATGTATTGCTTGTTCGCATATTTTTAAAATATCTGGACAATGTTTTTTCAATTCATTGAGGTAACATGATGCTTTAAAGAGAAACATGCCGCTATTCCACAGGTATTCACCATCAGAAAGGTACTTTTCTGCAGTGATAACATCAGGTTTTTCAACGAAACGTTCAACCTTATAGGTTGTATCGTTAATTGGTGCACCTTTCTTAATATAGCCGTAGCCTGTTTCAGGAGCCGTAGGTATGATACCAAACGTAATCAAAGCTCCTTTTTCTGCAGGCTCAATGGCTTTTTCTATCGCATGAGTAAACTCTATTTGATCTTGAATTACATGATCCGCAGCTAGAACTAATAACAAAGGGTCATTCCCATTTTGTATTGCCCTAATCGCAGCGAGTGCTATAGCGGGAGCTGTATTTCGACCAATAGGCTCTAAAATGATACCACTATGCTGCACATTTTCTTGCCGTAATTGCTCAGCCACAATAAAACGATGTTCTTCGTTACAAATAAATACAGGCGGCTGATGTTGTAGAGTGCTTAACCGTGCAACAGTTTCTTGCAACATAGTTTTTTTGCTCGTTAGACTAATAAATTGTTTTGGATATAGGCTACGGGAAAGAGGCCATAAACGGCTACCTGAGCCTCCCGCCATAATAACAGGTAATAACATAATAATTTACCGTAAATTTAAATGGTTATTTATAAAATAGGCTTTTGTATTAGCGTGAACTTTTGGAGAGTTAAGAAGCTCATCAATATTCCACCACTGATAGTTTCTATGTTGTTCTAACGGTAGCTTATTGAGGTCGATATCTTCTTCTATTAAATATCCCAAGACAACATAATGAGTAGAGAAATGATCCTCTGAAAAATTATCCTGATAGAGATGTTGGTAATGACCAATAAATGTAGCATCATTTATATTATAGTCGAAACCAAGCTCTTCAAACGTTAAACGCCGAAAAGCGATATCAAAAGTTTCATCCTTGCAAATACGCCCTCCTGGTACAAACCAATAACCTTGAGCGGGTCGATTATTTCGTAGCCCTAACAATGCTTGATTTTTTGAATTACAAATGACCAGATCAATAGAAACTAAAGGGGTAGATGCAACGATAGTTTTAAACGTATTTAATGCTAATCGTTGCGTCATATTTATTTAATCCACTATTTACTTTCGAAAATTATGTTGATTCTGCAGGAACCATTGATAGGTTTTACTTAATCCATCTTCAAGTTCGACTGAATATGCCCAACCTAGGCTTTTCAGACGAGAGACATCCATTAACTTTCTTGGTGTACCATCAGGCTTAGTACTATCAAAAAGCACTTTTCCTTTGAAACCAACAACTTGAGCCATAGCTTCAGCCATTTCACGAATTGTACAGTCAACACCTGTACCAACATTAACATGAGATAACATTGATTGAGTATTTGTTTGATATATATCTTTATCTAATTCCATGACATAGACTGATGCTGCAGCCATATCATCAACATAAAGAAATTCACGCATAGGTGTTCCTGTACCCCAAACAACAACTTTTTCGTCATTATTAAGCTTGGCTTCATGGAAACGTCGCATTAATGCTGGGATGACATGTGAGTTTTCTGGATGGAAATTATCGTTTTCGCCATATAAATTGGTTGGCATAACACTACGGTAATCTCTCCCATATTGTCGGTTATACGATTCGCAAAGTTTGATACCAGCAATTTTTGCAATTGCATAAGGTTCATTTGTCGACTCAAGAACACCAGTTAGCAATGCACTTTCAGACATCGGTTGTGTTGCTAACTTTGGATAAATACAAGATGAGCCTAAAAATAGTAAGTGTTGAACATTATATTTATGAGCTGAATGGATAATATTACATTCCATAATTAAATTTTCATAAATAAAATCTGCGGGATAAGTATTATTCGCATGAATACCACCCACCTTAGCAGCAGCTAAGTAGACTTCATCAATTTTATTTTGAGCAAAGAAATTATCAACAGCTACTTGGTTTGTGAGATCTAACTCGCGACGTGATTTTGTGATTAGCTCAATATCGTTACGGTCTTGTAATTGTCTAATTATTGCAGAGCCGACCATACCATTATGGCCAGCGACAAATACCTTTTTTTTCACGTAGTAATCCTTAGTTCTCTAATGAAATAGCAACATCAAAGCCATTAGCTTTAAGTAACGCATGTTGTTTAGCTTTTTCTATATCGGACGCTACCATTTCAGAGCACATTTCTTCAACTGTGATTTCTGGTACCCAACCAAGTTTTTCTTTTGCTTTTGAAGGATCGCCTAAAAGGGTTTCAACTTCAGCCGGACGGAAGAATTTAGGGCTAACACGAACGATAATATCGCCAATATTTACACTTGGTGCTAGTGTATTATCTACACTGGTTACGGTAGCTATTTCATCTACACCATTACCACTAAATGACAGTTCAATTCCAGCTTCTTTAGCAGACATTTGTACAAATTCGCGTACTGAAATTTGTTTCCCTGTCGCGATAACGAAATCATCAGCATGGTCTTGTTGTAACATCATCCATTGCATACGAACATAGTCTTTCGCATGTCCCCAATCTCTGAGTGCATCCATATTACCTAAGTATAAACACTGCTCTAGGCCTTGTGAAATATTAGCAATGGTGCGAGTGATTTTACGGGTAACAAAAGTTTCACCACGGCGAGGGGACTCATGGTTAAATAAAGTACCATTACATGCGTACATTCCGTATGACTCGCGGTAATTTACAGTAATCCAGTAAGCGTACATTTTCGCTACAGCATATGGTGAGCGAGGATGAAAAGGTGTGGTTTCTTTCTGTGGTATTTCTTGAACTTCTCCGTAAAGTTCCGATGTTGATGCTTGATAGAAACGGGTTTTCTTTTCTAGTCCATTAATACGGATAGCTTCTAACAGACGTAATGTCCCGATAGCATCAACATCAGCCGTATATTCAGGAGATTCAAAAGATACAGCCACATGGGACATTGCACCTAAATTATAAATCTCATCTGGTTGGATTTCTTTTACTAAACGTATTAAGTTTGAAGTGTCAGTTAAATCACCATAGTGTAATTTAATTTTGTCACTATTATTAACGACAGAGTCAATTCTTTCTGTATTGAAAGAAGAGGCTCTACGAATTAAACCATGGACTTCATAGCCTTTTTCTAAAAGAAATTCAGCTAAATAAGAGCCATCTTGGCCGGTGATACCTGTGATTAGTGCTTTTTTCATTTTTAATTATCCTTTCCAAAAACCATTTAACCGTTTATATAAAATTTTATGAGAGTTTTTTCTACATAGTAAGAGTCTATAAATTCCGTTACCAAAGAAAAGACATAAATCTAAATAAATTCTAATACTGGGATGTTTTTTTATTAGAACTCTAAACATTTTTCCTTGGCCTTCCGCATAGAGTAAGTGTTTCGAATAATCGCTTTCACGAGGAGGGTGATATACATACACATTTTCATTAGGTACTACTATCTGGTTATTTTTTTTTCTTTCGAAAAAATCAAATAAAAAAATGACATCTTCCCCACTCTTATACCTAGTATTCTCCCCAGGGCCAAAGTTTGTATCAAAATGTAGCTCAGATATGTCTTTAGTATTAAAAAGATATGACCAAACAAAAGGTTCATATATAGGGTTTATTTTTTTTATACTAGAATTTAGATAATTTAGATCTATATTATCTAGATTGTTGTTAAATATTACATTAACTTTTGGAGTATTACCTTTGTTAAAATTGATGAAATTAGCAGCGTTTTTGCTCCAGTATATAGATGCATCATGAAATAAAGTATACTTGGAATTGTAATGCAATGCTTTTTCTATACAAATATTTCTTGCATTTGAAACGTTAAGCTCATTTTCATACTGGACTTCAATATGATATTTTTCTGCTCTTAAGCTTATAGTGGAAAAACTTTTATTTTGAATGACGATAAGGACATTACAATTATAATTAAATGCACAAGCTAAGTTATCAATAGATTTTTTTATTCTATTTTTGTTTTTGATAAAATCGGCTTGAGTACAACAGACACCTATAAATAATTCACATTTCAATGGAAGACCTCATTTATTAATCAAATATCGGAAATATTGGTAAGGTAAAGCGAGGATACCTCGTAATGATAAACGAATTTTTATTCCATAATTATTTGGAGATTTCCAGATAGCATTGAGCCGCTCAAGCCACATTATAAATTTATTCTTGTCAGCAGAGCTTATACCAGTGTCATCATATATACAGATTGTTTTATATACATGCTGAGCATCGATAATACGAAGATTATTGATTAAATGCTCGTAATCTGCGCAAAAACGATATTTTAAATTATAACATTGATTGCTAAAAAGTGTTTTCTTATAAAAAATGCTTTGATGGTTAAGCATATGTGACATTAGAAAATTAATTGATAAATGTTGATTAAATAAAGTTTTAGAAGATATATAATCACCATAGACTAAATTAGTTGTTGTTTTTTCATTTATTACTCTATAAATGCTTAATAGTACATCAGGGCTAGCGAAGAGATCCCCTGCATTCATGAAAACTAGCCAATCACCTGAAGAGATCTTTATTCCTTTATTCATAGCATCATAAATACCACTATCACTTTCAGAAACGTAATTATTAATGACTCCTTGTGAGACATAAGTAAGTACGGTATCTATACTGCCATCAGTAGAACCTCCATCAATAATGATATACTCAACTTCAAATCCATCAACGAGTAATGATTTTACAGAAAGTATGGTTTTTTCTAAAAATAAATTATTATTATAATTGACGGTAATTATTGAAAACTTCATAAGAATCCCGTTGTATTAAATGAAATATCCATTAAATAAAGCGAACTTTGATGGCGTCGCAAGGTAAGTAGCTGTAATTATCAGGAAAAAACAGATCGTGATTAAAGGTGCAAATATAAATAAATTTCTCTTGAGTAGTTTCCTGAGAATAATCATTAAACACGGTATGGAAAATGAGTACAGGAAAGTTATAAATCTTTGGGCTAAAGCTTCATAATAGATACTAAATAAAGACAAAAATAAAATTAGTAAAATGATAGAGTAAAACTTTTGAGATGAGTTATTCGTAGGGTAACAGAAAAATAGGTAACCTGTATTTATTATCATGCATAGCATCCCTAGATAATTAATATTTATTGAAATGTCAATCTGTGTAAGGAATGCAAATTTATCTCCAATTAAAGGGATTTGAAGCAATAATGGGATTAATGATTTAAATATAAAAGGAAAAATCATTAAAATAAAAACAATTCCTGCAATTGAAATTGTTCTGATAATAAAGTTTTTTTTTGTTATATATTGGTGTAATATGAAGTAAATAATAATCATTACTACAGCTAGGAAATGAAGTCCGGCTGATATAAATATTAAAATATTTCTGGAGCTTTTCTTACTAACTAAGAATGACGCAAATAAAAAATAAAAAGATAATCCTTGCCTAATTAGTTGTGTGTTATACATCAGTATTGGTGGTAGAAATAGAGAAAGAAAGAATAGAGAACTAAACTGAAAGTTCACGCTTATTTTTTTTAGTGCGACAGCATAGATAATAAAACCAGGAAGTACCATTAAAAAAAGATAATCATTAGGAGGAATTTCACCAAATATCTTATAAGTGAATAGGTTATATAATTGAAATAAAGGCTCTCTATTATCCCATGTTAAATACTCATAAAAAGTATAAAATGGTATACTTGAGTAAGCACTATAGTACCTAATCAAGTCGTCACTACTAGTTTCAAAGGTTATCCTTGTCGATGCAATATATGATGCTAGTAAAGATAAAAATAATATAATGGTAAAGTTAATACTTTTAGTATGTGTCATATTTTTTGCATGCTATTTATGAGGGATAATAGTTAACTATATTCAAGGTGAAGTAATTACTGGTGAAAGTTATATTAATTTGAGCTTTTATTTAGTGTTTCAGTGTGAATTTTTTCATATAACTAGGTAATAGCCGTATGTTCCAATTATTAAGTGCTTTCTCTTTCGCTACAGAGCTAATTTTTGATTCTTTTAGATTACTGTCTAAAATCCAATTTATACCATTAGAGAGATCTTGTATATTGAAATGCTCTGATAAATAGCTTGTTTCCAGATATTCAATAACATCATTTAATCCTGTTGCATTAAATGATACAACAGGGTAGCTGCATGCTAGAGCATTAGTGGGTGCCTGAGGTAGATTCTCTTACTTGGATGGTATAATCATCAAAGTTGCTGCATTGTATAGAAATACTAATTTCTCATCATCATAGATATATCCTAACTAATATGTTTCAAAAGGCATTGATGGTTGATTTTTTAGTTACGTTTGCTCAAACACGAAATATATTGTTTTGTTTGCTTTTTGTTTGCTTTTTGTTTGCTTTTTGTTTGCTTTTTGTTTGCATTCGCTTAACGCTTGTTAGGAGTAAATCATATCCTTTATTAGGATTTTTCCCCCAGCCATAGTTCCAAACAGTATAATGTCCTTATTTTTAGGTGAATTTAATATTCTACGACAAAAATCTTTATTAAATGGTTTATAGAAATTTTTATTTAATACATTAGGGGCGATGAAAATAGAATTATTTTTGGACTAATGACCTATTTAATTAAATATATATTGACTGATTCATTTTGATAAATTCTAGAGTTAAATTATTATTTTTCGATATAAATTTATATGCTGTTGAATTATTACATCATGAGAAAAAAGTAAATTAGAACGCTTATGAGCATTAATAGAAAGGTTGTTATTATTTAATTTTTCTTTTAAGACAAACTGAATTCCATTTGCTAAATCGATGGGATCAAATGTATTGGCTAAATAACCAGTTTCCATATGTTGTACAATATCTGTTAATCCTGTTGATGCAAATGATACAACAGGACAGCCGCATGATTGTGCTTCACTTGCTGTCTGACCAAAAGCTTCTTGGCGGGATGGAACAATCATCATTGATGCACTATTGTATAATAAAGATAATGTAATATCATCGTTTATATGGCCCAACCATTTTGTTGAAAATGGTAATTTTGGTGTTATTTTAGGGGGGTCTTGCCCAAATATTACGCATAAAAAATCATTAACATTTACTTTTTTTGATAAGTATTGCAGTGCTGTGGTCAGTAGGTCATAACCTTTTCGAAGATCATTTGTGCCTCCAATAGCTCCAAATAAGATAATATGTTTGTCTGGAGGAAAGTTAAATGCTTGTCGGCAAAAATGCGAATCTAATGGCTTAAAAATATCAATATCTAATGTATTTGGGATAACTGAAATAGGGGTATTTTGAAATAAAACACTTTGTTGAGCACATTCAGCTAACCATTTACTGGGTGATATTAGATGAAAATTATCACAAGAATGCCATTTTTTTATTTTTTTTTGCCATACAATTCTATCAATATCCAATCCCTTGTTCCCTAATGGTTTATTATTTTTCTTGTAACCGTGTTTCCATCGGGATATCTCATCATCAGGAGAATAGTGCTCAGAGCCAGTAAAAGGCCACATATCGTGCATTGTCCAAATAATTGGTTTTTTTATTCTACCAATATCGGCAATTGACATAGTCTCGTTAGAAATCCAGTGCAAATGAACTATATCATAATCACTTTTATTGATTATTGAAGACCAATTTGATGGTACCCATCCTCCTGAGTGAAAATTATTATTTTTTGTTTTTTGAAATGAATCTATTTTTTTTCCTATTGGAGCACGTATTTTATTAAGTAGTTTTTCGAGTGCTGAATTAGGTCCAGATACGGACCAATCATTAGAATACTTATTACGAACCATCATGTTTGAGTCTATATTAAATTTTAGCAGAGCTTTATGTAAACGATATGACGCTCTAGCTGCGCCCCCTACAATGTCTGAATGGGAGATATGAAGGATTTTCATAAAAACACTCGCTTTATTTTACTTAAAATACGTCGAATATAGTTAGGTTGATTGATTTTGTAAAAATGCTTAATTAGTTTTAAAATATTAATATCTTCAATAAAATTATTAGGCCAAATGGTTGGTTTTTTTTGAGACAATTCACTTTTATAAATATCATTATGGCCACAGTTTTCACCACTGCCATCATTACCAATGTTTGCAACATAACTTTTTGTTGGGTTTAAGCATAGGCCATTATGCGTATATATGGTTGCATACCAAAATATTGCCCAAGTATCTAATTTCCCAGTTATATTTTCTTCAATTTGTGAAAAAAAATTGTGAGATCCGTCAAGATTAAATTTACATATAGTCTCACTATCCCAATTCTCTTTAATGTCCTTTGGTTTTTTTTCAAAATGCTTCCATCTATCTTGCCATGTGGCCCATCCCCAACAATTCATTGTTCTCCAAAAAAATGTCTCAGGTAAATCGTCGGTTTTTAATGGATAGTTCCACCCGCTTATATGCCAAACTTCAGGAGATAGTTTATATTTTTCTAGTGCAGTATTCATAAAGTTTAAGAAAGATGGAGAGGTTACAATATCATCCTCTAATACAATAATTTTTCCGTATTCTTTAATAGTTTTAGTCACTCCATCAATGATATTTTGAGCCAACCCATAATTTTTTTCGCGTTCTATTAGAGTTATACTTTTAAAACCGCTTGTTGTTTTTATTATTTCTCGCACCTGATTCACTGCGTCAATGTGTTTGTTATTTTTCGCTCCGTCAGAATATATAATTAAATCGGTTGATGATGCTTCTGGATTAAGTAATAAAGCATCTATTGTTCGCTTTGTATGCACTGGTCTTCCATACACAAATAAGACAACTGGAGCTAAATCTGATTGATTCATTTTGATTACTTTAATAGAAGGAGACTTTTAAGTTGCATTAAGAGTATTTTTCTTGATAGAAAAATATTTGAAAAAACTGTTGATACAGCTTGTGCGAGTACAGCACTAATGGCAGCCCCTATAATTCCATAAATTGGTATTAAAACTATATTAGCAATAACACATGTAATGGCACCCATTATGGTCTTATACAAACTTAACTTCGATTTTCTTTCATTTATAATCCAGAGGCTTTGTGCTACACCTATATTTATAAATAAATTGGTAAATACTATGATGGTCAAGGCATTAGCTCCTGATAAATATGCGCTTCCAAATAATAAGCTAACAATAAAGTGAGATAAAAGGGCGACAGGAATACATATTAACCAACCAAGTGCTGCAAATGTACGAAAGATATAACTAAGTGTTTTATAGTAATGTTCATTACTTTCCGCTTTGCTTTGCGCGACCATAGGCGCTAAGCTGACAGATAATGTCATTGGAATGAATTGCCAAAGGGTCGCCAATGGTAATACTGCAGCATAAATTCCTAGCTCTATATCGCCTAAGTAGTTTTTTATCATGAGTTGGTCAACTCTCATATATAAAACAATAGATAAGCCACTAATCATAAATGGCCAGGATTCATGTAATAGAACAATTGCTTGCTGCTTTAACTTTCTCCATGGTTGCTCACATGGGTATTTCTTATATGCGTAAAATAGACCGCAAGCGATAGTAAATGTTTCTAGAGTAACAACGGCAGCAAAGGCTAATAGAGGGGCTTTGCTAAGAATTAAAATTACTTTTACTCCATTCGCAAAAATATAAGCGGAAAGTTTTACAGCAACAGTTCGTTTATTTTGACTTTGGCTCTGAAACCAGAGATCCACCGTATCTGCAGCTTGGAAAACTAGTGTTGCTCCAGCAAGCGCTGTAATATAGACATTTTGGTCATTCCATCCATTTAAAAAAGCCATACCACACACGGCAAAAAACCAACAGGTAATTCCTACTATTGCTCTTAAGGTAAATGCAGTTCCCAGAGTTTCATTTGCATTATTTTTATCTTTAGCAATATTTCTGACGATTATTCCATCCATACCTAATGTAGATATGGTTTGAAAAAATGCTAAATATGCTAAAACATAGGCTAATTCACCAAACTGGCTAGGCCCCAAATAACGAGCAACCCATGCACTAACTAATAGGCCAAGCCCCATACGTACAAACTTATCCATTAATAACCAGCTACTATTACTAATAACTTTTTGTATGTGTGGATTAGTTTTTAATTTTGTATTTAAACCTAATAATAAATTTTTCAAGTGAGTTAGGTATTCTTATTTTAAGATTAAATGTGTAATACTCAATAAATACTTACTTAAATAGCTAGCTATGAAAACCCATAGCTACCGCACTGGGTTGTCGGGTCCCAGAGCACCATTGAATTTGTAAATGCATACTTATTAATTGAAAACATTGCATTTTTTGCTAATTCGTTCAATTGATAAGCATAACTTATTGTTTTTGACCGCCAAAGGGTATGCCTCAGCATTTATTTGGTCAAGTAAAAAGCGCTTAATAATACCATTAAAGCTAGTTACTGACTATCACTGTGATAGTGTTAGGGAATAGTCCTAATGGGAGTAGCAATGAAATAAATTATTTTAAATTATCAGGTTATAATCCTATTCTTACGCTTTGTATGTGATTATATATTTAAGTTAAGTTATTCTTTATATATCATTGCCTTTAGTGTGGGTTTAATAAAAACGAGATGCTTATATCTCCATATTTATCCTAATTTAGAGTAGTAATAGATTAATAAAATGCTTAATTGATTATATTAATTCACTTGGCTATCGGTAGAAATTATATGTGTAATATATTTTTGACTAGGATGACAATTTTTTTTGGATAAAAAAACGGATTATGCCAAAACATAACCCGTTTTCGATTAAATATACTCAATGTGTGCCAATTACCACTTAAACGGCACGTTTACTGTAACGGCTGCTCCTAAGTCATTGCGTGTTTCGTAATCAGTTTTAGATACCCAAACCTTCGCGTCAGTGCTGATGTCATAGTCAAAGTTATGCCACCAACCGAAATCAACACCTTTGATGGTTTCTGATTTAGGGAATAACTTGTTGCCATCAAAGTTAGATTTATTCACTTTCGCATACATGAGGCGGGTGCTAACACGGTTGTCATCATCGAGAGTGTATTCCACTTTGGTCGTGAGCATGCGCCCGTCACCGCCCATTGCGTGGCCTAACGGTGCACCTTGTTGGTAGTAGCCCTCAGTATAGATAAAGTGGCGATACATGACGTTATCTTTATTCCACTCTGTGTGGGTGTTCGCGCCTTCAATATACCAATTTAGTGGCTGGCCCCATAAGGTGTGGTAGCCTTCGATACCACCCATAAAGGCGTTTTTCGATGGGAAGAGGTTAGCTTCGTCTTCACCGACCATTTGGCCATATAAGCTGACAGGTAGGTCGACTAATGGGTAAAGTTTTAGTTTGAAATCTAAACCGGCCAGTTGGTTACCTGGGTCATCGTGATAGTCACCGGTATTATCTCTACCGCCCATGGCATTCCAGAAAGAATTCCAGTTATTAGGGCGGCCATCGCCTCCCCACATGACCACGCGTGAACCACCGAGTTCGAAGAAATCAGTTGGGTTCATGGTCATGCGCAGGCCAATCAGTTTAGTATTTTTGGGATCATACTGTTTGAATTGTGCAGCTGTTAACTGATATTGCCATGAACCAATCCAAGAAAGCCATGGTGTTTCAAATGGGCTTTGGTCTGCACGCTGAATTAAGAAACCGGTCATAGGGCGTGCGGCATCAGTTCGAATTAAGCTGCCGTCGTGGCCGGGGCCCCACCATTGTGGGATCTCACCAAAAGTTACCCACTGGTTCCAAATTTTTACACCACCATATGAACCATTGAGGTTGTAATCAGAACCATTTTCAACACGTAAAGCACGTTCGCCATTCGCGGTGAGGTTTAAGTCTACATCGTCAGTGCTGTAGTTACCTGAAACGGTATAGCGAATATCACTATATTCACTTTGAGCAAACCCTTGTGGCATTGAGTTGTGGCTAGATGCAAGTTGAGTTTCTAGTTGAACACTGTTTTTCTTACGGTCAAGGTTCTTTTTAATGCGCTGAATAATGGCTTCTTGTTCGCTATTAGTAATATTTGCATTATTTAAAGAACGTGTGATTTCTTCTTGGGACAGTGGCCAAGTGGATAAGCTAATTTGAATAACGTTACGTTCAGAAAGCCAAGCAAGGTCACTGCGTAAGTTGTTATCTGGTAGAACTAATCCCCCTGCAATGCTTTGTGCACTGATGGTTCCGAGCACAGCAAGTATTGCTAGCTTAGTGAGCTTGAAATTTTTCATTGATAAATCCATTTGAAGTTGAGTTCGCCTAATATTGAACAGGTTAATAAATGAAAACCTATAAATAGAGTTAAAATATGATTATTATCCGCCACATTATAAGTATCTTAATTTGCATTGAGTTGGGCTTCTGTGCTTTCTATTAACTCAGCTATCACACTTTAACTAAGTAATAACAGAATATCAGATTAATATGTTAGGTATAGGAATTAGTAACATCTTAAGATGTAAAGCGATATACTTTTTACTAGGCTAGTACGTTGCTAATTTCAAAAATTCTTTTCTATTATTCTTTTTTTTGCGTGTGAAAAACAATAAAATAGAGTTTTATATTGGTTAGGTATTTGGGAGTTGTTGTTTTTAGATGCAATATAGGACTATTCCCTATTAATAGGTATAAGTTGACTGAAAAAATAAACCCCCATATTGAGAATGAAAATAAGGGGGTTTATTTGTATGAATAAAATTAATTTACCGGCCGTGTTCAGGTAGCCAGATTTGTAACCTTAAACCACCTAATGGGCTATCATCAGCCTTCACCCAACCTTTATGTTGTGTTATCGCGGTTTCAACAATTGCAAGGCCTAAACCAGTCCCACCGGTTTCCCTGTCTCGAGCTTCATCCGTGCGGTAGAACGGGCGGAAAATGTGCTCACGATCAGCAGGGCTAACACCAGGGCCATCATCATCGACAGTGATTAAAATACCGTTATTTTCTTCTTTAAAATCAACGGCAATGTGCGTATGTGAATAGCGTAGCGCGTTGCGCACAATATTTTCAAAGGCACTCCCGACAGCAGAAGGGTTGCAATATAGCGGCCAAGGTCCGGGGTTAGAAGTGACCTCGAGGGTTTTGTTCATTTGTTCGGCTTCAAAGCTAGCGTCATCTAAGATATCGCCCCAAAGTTCATCGGCTTTGATATTTTCACGCAAGATCTCGTTTTTGTGCTGGCTACGAGATAACACCAGCAAATCGTTAATCATGCTATCTAGGCGATGGGTCTCGGTTTCGATGCGTTCTAACTCTTTACTTTCCCCATGGCGACGGCGCAATAAGGCTGTTGCTAGCTGTAAGCGTGTCAATGGAGTTCGTAATTCATGAGAAATATCAGAAATTAAGCGTTGCTGTGCGCTAACCATACCATCAAGGGCGCTGATCATCTGGTTAAAGCTATTCCCAGCAGACAAGAACTCTTGTGGGCCGGCTTCTAGCTCTGGGTGTGGCCGTAAATTTCCTTTCGCCACATCGTCGGCCGCCATTTTTAACTTACGAGCAGGGCGGGCAAGACTCCAAGATAGCCATAATAATAACGGAGCACTGATCAGCATTGTGGCGATCAGTAATAAGAAAGGCCTATCAAACAATAAGTTAATAAAGTCAGATTGCGGGCTGCTTGCTGGGCGAACTAAATATAGCTGGTAGTGGTCTTCCCCATCGCGAATGGAGAATGGCCCGAGGATTTCAGCTCGTCCATATTTTTTCTTTTTCGGGTGATCTGCGTTATCGGACTGGCCAATAAAGTTACGTATCACCTGCATTTCACTTGGCATAGCACCAATCACACGGCCTTCACTGGTGACGATAATCAACCGTTGGCCGGGAGGTGCCCATTTTTTGATGGCGTTAGAAATACGCCGCCACCAAAGTAGGTCATTCATCGGAGCTTGTGCGAGTTCGGCTTCAATATGCTGCTCAAGCATCTCCCCTTGGCGTTGTTCACTTTCCATAAGGACGGTGATTTGCCGAGAGTCGAGCTTGGGCACCATCAGCACTAGCATTAATACTAGTGCGAGGGTAAACCAGAAGATCGCAAAGATCCTTGCGGTTAAACTGTTGATCATGTGGCAGAAACCATTAAGTATCCACGGCCACGTAAGGTTTTAAACCACGGCTGGCCATCAGTGCGTTCCGGAAGTTTGCGGCGTAAGTTTGAAATATGCATATCAATAGCACGGTCAAACGGTGTTAAGCGCTTCCCAAGTACTTCTTGGCTAAGGTGTTCACGAGAAACAACTTGGCCTAGGTGCTGTGCGAGCAGATATAACAACGTAAATTCGGTACCTGTTAAGTCCAAAATTTCATCATCAAAGCTGGCTTCTTGGCGGCCTGGGTTAAGTTGCAGTTTATCAACTTGTAAAACAGGGGTATTGCTATTGTCGCCTTGGGTTTGCTCGCTCCAGTTAGAGCGGCGTAATAAAGCACGAATACGCGCGACCAGTTCACGGTCATTGAACGGTTTAGGTAGATAGTCGTCTGCACCTAATTCTAGGCCCAGAACTTTATCTAGCTCACTACCGCGAGCCGTTAACATGATTACGGGGGTCTGATGGATTTGGCGCAGTTCTTTTAATGTCTCAATACCATTTTTTTTCGGCATCATGACATCAAGTAGTAACAGGTCAATGGATGAGTCAATTTGCTGTAATGCCTGTTCACCATCATAGGCGATGACAACATTGAAACCTTCCATTTCCAGCAGTTCTTTTAATAGCGACGTGAGTTCACGGTCGTCATCAACTAATAGGATTTTATGCATTTTTTAAGTCCTCCAACTGCCAAAATACGATAACAATCTGTACGATTCCATGACTTTACGTTCTTTTACATGCTCTGACGCTAGTTTGCAGCCACAGGTGTATATTTGTTCACATTGAATCACGAGCACAGTTCGGAGACAAGGTGTCAAATGCTGAGAACAACACATAGCAAAGTACATAATACAGTACATAAAACCGCAATGTTAGTTTTAGCTTCTGCGTTTGTGTTCGGGCCAGCGGTTGCTTTTGCAGAAGAGCCACAAAGTGCTGCAAATGAAAGTTCAACACCTTTGATGTTACAGATGCAGTCTGAGCCAACTGCGCCGTCAGGCAATGCGGTTGTGCCCTTTCAACATCATGAGTTATTTAGCAGTGAAGAACGTGCCAGTACCTTTATGTTTAATGGTATCACGTTAAATGAAAAACAGCGTCAGCAATTACGCGATTTAATGGCAACACAGCGCCATTATCATGTTGATAACACTGCTTTAGTTAAAGAACGTGAAGCGCTGCACAAATTAATTATAGCGGATAGCTTTGATGACAAAGCGGTTCGTGAAGAGCTTGAAAAGCGAATGCAAAAAGAACTGGAACAACGTGTTGAAATGGCTCGAATTCACCATGAATTGTACCAGTTGTTAACGCCAGAGCAGAAAACTGAGCTTGAAAATATTCACCAACACAAAATGGCGGAATTTCAAGCGATGCAGTTTCAGTAAATTTAGTTGTTAGTACCTGTAGTAATGCCTGTAGTAATGCAAGTTAGTTAGTTTCATATATTGAGTTCCATAGTAAGTAGTGAAGTAGCAGTAAGTGAAGTTTTTCCTTGCCATAGACACCATCCCTGTCTTTTATAGCCCCTGTTAGGGGCTTTTTTTTTGTTTCTAAACTAGTCCTTTATTCATGGTTGTTAACTATAGTTGACAACTAAACGAAGATTGCTAAGATAAAAACATAAAGACAAGGAGCAGTCTTATGATCACGGTTCTAACAACGGAATGTTTTGATAGTTGGATCAAAAATCTTAGAGATATTCGAGCTAAAACTAAAATTCTAATGAGAATTAGGCGGTTAAAAAATGGAAATTATGGTGATGTTCAACCCATTGGTGATGGCTTTTCGGAACTGAGGGTACATGAAGGACAAGGGTATCGTGTTTATCTAAAGCAGAAAAACAATGTTATTGTAATTTTACTTTGTGGTGGGACAAAGGCAACGCAGCAGAAGGATATCCATAAAGCTAAACTCCTTTTTGGTGAAGTTGAGGGGGAACTATGAATACTAAATTAAAAGAATTTGATATCGCTGAGTATTTAAACAGTGAAGAAGAAATACAAATGTATCTAAACGAAATTCTAGAAGAAGGTGACCCTAGTCTAGTTCTCGCTGCACTTGGTGATATTGCGAAGGCAAGAAATATGAGCCAATTAGCTAAAGAAGTTGGAATGAGTCGTGAAGGTTTATATAAGGCACTATCAGGACAGGGAAATCCAACATTTATGACGATTATAAAAATCGTTAATTCTCTCGGATTAAAGCTACAGTTTAAGAGTATCTAAAAAATAGCTTATCTATGATTAGGCTAGCCATTAGCTAAGCTCACTATAAAAATAACGTATCCACCAAAGTAGGGTTCACTTTATGACTCAGATATTAACTACGCAAGATTATCGCAATATGCCTTGGAAAAATGGCCAAGGGTCGACACTTGAATTGGCACGCAGTCATGGTGAAGGTTTAGATGATTTTGATTGGCGAGTATCGATTGCAGATGTTAAAGCGGCAGGATCATTTTCGTTTTTCCAAAATCGACAACGTATTATTGGTGTATTGGAAGGGGAAGGACTTATTTTACATGTGGATAAGAACCCTGCGGTGACGTTAAAGCAAAAAGAATTTTTTGCTTTTAATGGGGAAAGTGAGGTTTATGCGGAGCTTATCCAAGGTGCAATTCGTGATTTTAATGTCATCTATAATCCTGAAAAATATCAAGCCCGCTTACAATGGGTGAATACTGCGCTTATTAACTCTTGGGTCAGTGAAGCAAGTGAGATCTTAATTTTTAATATTACCCCTAATTTGGGGGTGACTATTAATTCAGATTGCTTTTATTTAAAGCCATTCGAGACTCTACTAATCAAAGAAAATCGAGAGAATCTACAATTTACTATTGAGCAAAATACAGAAAATGATTTTTGCATTATTGAGTTATTTATTAAATAGTTAGAATTTTTTTACTCTAAATTTAAGTACTATTTGTATGAAGCTTATATAGTACTTATTATTGGAATAATATTCTGCCCATTTTGCAATTTTAGTCAAAACGTTATCAAATTCATATATTAGATAATTATGGCTTTATTCCTATTGTTATTTTTCGCAAAATTCATAGTCTTTAGCGTTGTTAAAAAATAATACCTATATACTAAAGGAAAATGTTCTATGAAGATGAAAGCGCTTGTGGCAGTTGCTGTTTCTGCTGTCATTTTAACGGGTTGTAAAAATTTAGACCAAGGGATGTTGACTAACTCAGGTATGCAATTATTCCAAGCGGCAACACTGAGTGATGCAGACGTTAAAAAATTCAGTGATGAATCATGTAAAGAAATGGATGCGCAAAACAAAATCGCACCAGCGTCTAGCAAATATGCAAAACGTTTAGATAAAATCGCAAAAGCATTGGGTAACGAAGTTGATGGTACCCCAGTAAACTATAAAGTTTATATGACTAGCGATGTAAACGCATGGGCGATGGCGAATGGTTGTGTACGTGTATACAGCGGCCTGATGGATGTGATGAATGACAATGAAGTTGAAGGTGTTTTAGGTCATGAAATGGGCCACGTTGCATTAGGTCATACACGTAAAGCTATGCAAGTTGCTTATGCAACAGTTGCTGCACGTACTGCTGCATCATCAGCGGGTGGCGTAGCAGAACAATTGAGCGCATCACAAGTTGCTGCACTGGGTGAAAAACTGATTAACTCACAGTTCTCTCAGCACCAAGAAAGTGAAGCAGATAACTTCTCTTACGATTTACTGAAAAAACGCGGTGTTAAAACTGAAGGTTTAGTTACTGGTTTTGAAAAATTAGCGAAAATGGGTAGCAGTGAAACAAGTATGTTTGATTCTCACCCACCATCAAGCGAGCGTGCACAAAACATCCGTGACCGTATTGCTGCTGACAAAAAATAATATTTAATTATTGATGTTAGTTGGATGTCGTTCTGGTGTAGTAATGTGATGATATATTGCTACACCAATCACTTATTCCCTGCTGTTTATCTCAATATTACTTTTCTTATATTACAAATCAGAACTTATCCCGTTGTACTCCTGTAATTGACTCTCTATCTTGTTAATTAAACGATATTCAGGTTTTTTCGTAATTTTGCAAATTTTCGTTTGATAAAACGTTAGCAAGGAAAAAAGATGGAAAAAGTGCAGAGAATTTCTCTTTTAGCTAAGGGAATGGGCATGCTGTTATCGGGAACCTGCCGTTTATTAACTGGCGTTCGCACTCGTTGGGTCGGGTGCCAACCTTCAATGGCTTCACGTATTTATTATGCCAATCATTCCAGTCATCTTGATGGTTTGGTTATTTGGTCTGGGTTGCCGCCGTTAATGCGCCATTTTGTTCACCCTGTTGCCGCTAAAGATTATTGGGTTAAGACACCATTTCGGCGTTATTTAGTTAATAAGGTTTTTCGCGCTGTATTAGTCGATAGAAAAGGCGATAAACCCGCACAAAATAATACATTAGCTCCTTTAGAATTAGTATTAGAGTCAAAGCATTCATTAATATTTTTTCCTGAGGGTACGCGTGGTGATGGGGAAACGCTAAGTCAATTTAAAAGTGGGCTCTACCATCTCGCGAAAAAATACCCTGATGTTGAAGTTGTTCCAGTCTATTTGGAAAATTTAAATCGTGTATTACCGAAGGGGTCAAAGCTTGTTGTGCCTGTGATTTGCTCAGCTATCGTTGGTAAGCCTCTGGAGCCTATTATGGAGAATGAAAATAAAATCGACTTTTTGCAGCGAGCCAAAGAAGCACTTGAGGAGCTAATGCCATGAGTATTGGGGACAGGGAATTAGTATTATTGTTGTCAGGTGTGTTTGGGATACTAGTATTTGCTAGTGTTATTGGTGGTATTCTTGCATATCGTTATTCAGGTGAAAAAAGTAACCCAACCATTGATAATTTGAATGCTCGTATCCGCGCATGGTGGGTTATGTGCATTATTTGTGTACTTGCTGTGGTGCTTGGCAATATAGGTGTCGTGATCTTATTCGCACTGATATCGTTCTTTGCACTAAGAGAATTTATTACCTTAACGCCAACACGGCGAAGTGACCACGAGGCATTATTTTGGTGCTTCTTTGTTTTTATTCCATTGCAATATGTATTGGTAGGTATTGAATGGTATGGGTTATTTTCAATTTTCGTACCTGTTTTTGTATTCCTTTTCTTGCCTACCCGTATTGCTTTAGCTGGAGATACCTTTCATTTTCTTGAACGCACTGCAAAAATTCAGTGGGGAATGTTGGTGGCTGTTTTTTGTTTAAGCCACGTCCCTGCGTTATTGATGTTGAATATTCAAGGCTATGAAGGCGAAAACGTAAAATTATTACTTTTCTTGATTATTGTGACGCAAATTTCAGATGTGTTGCAGTATGTTTTTGGCAAGTTAATGGGTAAGCGGCCTATTGTGCCTAAGTTGAGCCCAAATAAGACAATTGAAGGTTTTATTGGCGGAGTATTATCTTCAGTACTCATTGGTGTTTGCCTTTACTGGGTAACCCCGTTTAGCTGGTGGGTTGCGGGGCTGATGTCATTCGCTATTACCATTATGGGGTTTGTGGGTGGGTTATGTATGTCAGCAATTAAGCGTGATAGTGGTATTAAAGATTTTGGGGCGATTATTGAAGGGCATGGTGGGATGCTGGATCGTATTGACTCATTGTGTTTTGCTGCGCCTATTTTTTTCCATTTAACGCGTTATTACTATACATAATCCCATTTTATTTTCGTTTTTGTTCGTTAATCAAAAGAGCACCAAAATGGTGCTTTTCTTTTGTTTTATAGGTACAGCATCGAAGGAATTTAAGTGTTATCATTAATACTTAATTTTTATTTCAAACTAAGGTATGACTAGGGTAATACGCTGTATTTTGTACTCTAGGGCTTTTTTTACCTTGAAGGATTTACCTATTGGGGTGATCGGCTAGAATTATGTAAACTGGATCACAATAAAACATAAAAGCTTGATGGAAAGCAGATGCATAATTCACTCTTTGCCGTATTATGCTGTTAGGTGAATCAATTCAGCACTAGTCAGTCAGTGTAATTAGCGTTAAAAAGATTAACAGCGTAACGGTTTTATCGATTTGCAATTTTATGTTCATTAATCAGAGGTCATCATGGTCAAGCAGATTAAAAGAATTGGGGTTTTAACGAGTGGTGGTGACGCGCCAGGCATGAATGCCGCTATCCGCGGTGTGGTTCGTGCGGCACTAGGTGAAGGTTTAGAAGTCATGGGTATTTTTGACGGTTACCTTGGCTTATATGAAAACCGCATGAAGCAATTAGACCGGTATAGCGTGTCGGATATGATTAACCGTGGTGGTACCTTTTTAGGTTCAGCTCGTTTTCCACAATTCCGTGATGAAAAAGTGCGTGCAGTCGCATTTGATAATCTGAAGAAAAACCATATTGACGCATTAGTTGTCATCGGTGGTGATGGCTCTTATTTGGGGGCTAAAGCACTGACGGAAGCAGGGTTCCCATGTATTGGTCTACCGGGAACGATTGATAATGACGTTGCTGGTACAGACTATACCATCGGCTATTTTACTGCCCTCGAAACGGTTGTTGAGGCCATTGACCGCCTTCGTGATACTTCGACTTCCCATAAACGTATTTCGATTGTTGAAGTCATGGGGCGTTACTGTGGTGATTTAACATTATCTGCTGCGATTGCAGGGGGCTGTGAATTCTTAGTATTACCTGAGCAAGAAATGGCTTTTGACCGCGAAGAACTGTTATCTGAAATCAAGCGTGGCATTGAAAAAGGTAAACGTCATGCGATTGTCGCTATTACCGAACACGTTTGTGATGTGGGTGAGTTAGCGAAATATATAGAGCAAGAAACACATCATGAAACTCGCGCAACGGTTCTAGGCCATATCCAGCGTGGCGGATCTCCAGTTGCTTATGACCGCATTTTGGCATCACGCATGGGAGCTTATTCCATTCAACTTCTGTTAGAAGGCTATGGCGGGCGCTGTGTTGGTATCCAAAATGAAAAATTAGTTCATCATGACATTATTGATGCTGTTATGAATATGAAGCGCGTCTTTAAGAAAGATTGGTTTGATACGGCGAAGAAGCTGTACTAATTCTTCCTCTTCTTTTTCTTCGTCATATTTTGAGCTGTGACGTTGTTGGCAGCTCTCGGTTACTCGGGTCACATACTTATGTATGCACCCGAGCCGCCGCCTAGTCACAACTCAAACTATTTAAAAGAGGGTTATTTGTAAGTCTTTATCTTTTATTCTTTGTTCACATATTCCTCATTCTTATAAGTTTTTCTTTTTAATTATTTCCCGTAATTGATGCTATCTGTCAGCCTCTTCTTATCATAAATTTAATGAGGAAATGTGGATGACACGTTCATGGCAGGTAACAAAATCACAATTTACGACGGCATTGCTATTGCTGTTAGCAACAGGGGCTTGGGCGAAAAATATTCAATTGTTGAATGTGTCTTATGATCCGACTCGTGAGTTTTATCAGCAATATAATCAGGAGTTCAGTGATTATTGGAAAAAGAAAACGGGCGATACCGTTACCGTTCGGCAATCTCATGGTGGCTCAGGTAAGCAAGCCATATCAGTGGTGAATGGATTAGAAGCCGATGTTGTTACCTTAGCTTTAGCCTATGATGTTGATGCTATAGCACAAAGTGGCCGTATAGATAAAAATTGGATAAAAAAGCTCCCCGATAATTCAGCTCCTTATACATCGACTATCGTCTTTCTCGTTCGTAAAGATAACCCGAAAAATATCAAAGATTGGGACGACTTAGTCCGCAAAGACGTTTCCGTGGTGACACCCAACCCGAAAACCTCCGGCGGAGCACGTTGGAATTACTTAGCAGCATGGGGCTATGCGTTAGATAAAAATCAGCAAGACCCTGAAAAAGCGAAACAATTCGTTAAACAGCTCTATAAAAATGTGGAAGTACTCGATTCGGGGGCTCGCGGCGCAACCAATAGTTTTGTTGAACGCGGTATAGGTGATGTATTAATTGCTTGGGAGAATGAGGCTTTACTCGCTATCAATGAGTTAGGGGAAAGTGGGCAGTTTGAGATAGTGACGCCAAGTATTTCGATTCTTGCTGAGCCAACTGTCGCTGTTGTTGATAAAACTGTCGATAAACGTGACCGCAGGGCAGTTGCCGAAGCTTACCTAGAGCACCTCTATTCTGCGGAAGGGCAGGAAATTGCAGCGAAAAACTACTATCGCCCACGAAATGTGGAAGTGGCTCAAAAATATCAGCAGCAGTTTCCTGAGCTTAAGTTACTGACGGTAGATGAAAGTTTCGGGGGGTGGCAAGCGGCACAAGCAACTCATTTTGCGAATGGGGGGGTGTTCGACGAAATCATCCAACGCTAGTACTCTTCATATTTCGCACTGTAGCGTTGTTGGCTACGTTCGCTAACCCTAGTCACATACTGGTGTATGCTTCTAGGGATTAGCTTTTCTTGCCGCCTAGCTACAGCACGAACTATTTTGAGTATTATCTGAGATGTAAACTAGGGCTAATTATTGCCACTGGTATTTGACACCTAACTGGCCAAGATAAAATGTTTGACGGTTGTTGCCACCTGAGGTGATACCTGCATTTTTTGGGTTTTCCCAAGTACTAGGTTCAACCGCGAAGCCGCCCCATAGTGTTAGTTTTGGTGTTAAGTTATAAAAAACTTGTGTCCCGACACGGTAGCCGTCTTTAACTTTCTGGGTAGTGCGTTTGTTACTATCATAGTTATGTTCATTTAAATAATAACGAAAATAAGGCATTACGCTCCAGTCCTGGTTTAACGTGATAGGAAAATAACCGCGAATTTGGTTTTGTTCCCATGTCTTATTAAAGTCTTTATCCCATGTCCAATCGGTGTATAGATAGACTTTGGCGGTTGCAGAGTCGTTGACCTTATAAACAAGTCCGTGTTCGGATTCCCACTCATAACTATTGGGGGCATGGAAATTATCGTAATGGTAAACCGCATCCCAAAAGTTAAATGCCCACTTATCATTGAAATTGTATGTCCCGCTAGGCATTAACCAAAACATAGTATTCGATGGCCGTGCCTGTGTGCCCGGTGCAGAGTCATTTGATTCCTTACGATAGGTGACATTCAAATTGAACTGACCAATATCGCTCGCATACATTTTCCGAGTAGCGCCAATTTGCGTACGATTACGAATAAAAGAGTCTTTGGATGTTGAGAAATTGTGGTTGTAGCTTCTTAATGATTCCTTATGTTCCAGAAAAAAGCTCCATTTTGATTCAGGATTCGCTAAAAATAGTTGGCCAACCATCGTGGTTTTGTCGTAGACCTTACGACCGCTGGTATTATGGTGTCCTTCAAATTTTTCGAGTTCCATATAGACGTTGGAAGAAACGCGCCAGTAATCATTATTGACCTGATCAGCTGCGAAAACGGATGTTGTCAATCCTGTGAGAGTAACAAAAAGTAAACCATTCAGTGAAGTTTTCATTTTAACCCTTTAATTTTTATGTATATTTTGTTTTTTATGCCTTAGTTCAAGGCGTTAGTGTCTGGCCTTTATACCGTGGGGTATAAAGGCTAAATCATTGTTAATAATTAATAGGTTGTGTAATTAATTGATTGTGGAGTAGGTTTCACCATGACCATAAGGGAACAGCACTTTGTTACCTTGTGGGTTTTTAATATTAACGGGTAGCAACCCTTGAGGTGGGTTTAGCGGCTGGCCGTGAGTGTTAGCAAATAATGTCCGTAAACCGCTGCGAATATTGGTTTCTAACGAATTGCGGTTATTATTGGTGATATCAAATCCGGTAATACCATAGATGGCAATATTTGCGTTTACATTGTTTAGGTATGCGATGTCATAGGGGTTACGTGAAGAGATAACAACAATAGGGGTTTTAAGTTGGTTTGCAGCATCAATGATAAGCTGAGCATTCGTTGGCGTATCCTTTAAATTATAGGTCGTCAGTAATACCAAATCTTGGTTTTGAACCAGTTTTTTTGCTTCATCTTGAGTTAGCGTATTTTCATTCAATTTAACGACACTTTCGCCTGTAATAATAGCAACCCCCGTTTCCTGTGCGATATCATTTAACTGTTTTTGAATTAAGGTATTGCGTGGCTTTTCATCAGAAATAATGAAAATTCGATTTAGTGGTTTTAATTGATAGGGCAGCACGTTCTCATTTTTAATTAATGTGATAGCCTGTTCAGAAACCATATTTTCAATATCTTTATGGCCTTTTGATGCGACGACTTGTTCTGCTTTCACTAAGTCTATTGGTTGTGCTGTAATTTCTTGCTGAAGCTTTTTCAGCACTACACGTTTTGCGGATTCATCAATACGTTTTTTCAGTTCTGGGTTTTTCTCTGCTTGTGTTTCTAAATAGCGGTACATGTTATCTAAACGAGAAACCGCTTGGGAGTCCCACATTTTAATTGGCATAAGAATAATATCTGAGCCAGCGAGTAACGAGGTTTCTACCGCCCAATTAATATCGAAGTTGTCAGCAATAGCCCCCATGTCCATGGCATCTGTCACTATCAAGCCGTCATAGTTGAGCTCATCGCGTAAAATACCATGCAAAATAGGTTTGGAAAGCGTCGCTGGGGTACCAACTTGTTTACCTGCAAGTGTGGTGATCTTATCGTCATCCAGTGCTGGTACAATGATATGCGCGGTCATGACAGCATCAGCACCATGAGATAACGCGTATTTAAATGGGACGAGTTCAGTGTCTCGCCATGTTTTCGCGTCGGAATTAACAACGGGTAAATCAACATGGGAGTCAGCAGAGACATTTCCATGACCCGGGAAATGTTTAAGTGACGTCAATAAATTATATTTATGAATGCCTTGAATATAGCTGGTGGCCAGAGAGCCAACTAAATTTTTATCATCTGAGTATGAGCGTACCCCAATAACTGGGTTATTTTGGTTGTTATTAACATCAACAACTGGGCCAAAATTGATATTAAAACCAAGACTGGATAGCTCATATCCGTGGATCATCCCTGTTAGCTCTGCAAGGGCTGGGTTACGTGCTGCGCCTAATGCCATATTTCCGGGCATTTCGGTGCCTACGCGTAAGCGGGTGACATAACCCCCTTCTTGGTCGGTACCAATAAATAGTGGAAGGTTACTGCGGGAAGATTGAAGTTTATTAATTAACTCCACAGTTTGTGGTGTATCAATCAGATTTTCTCTAAATAGGATCACCGAACCGAGGTGGTACTGATTTATAACCTTAGAAACTTCATCATTCATAACGAGAAAAGGAGCGGGTTCTCCATGGCTGTCTTTATTCCAATATCTGAAATCTAACATGAAGAGCTGACCAATTTTCTCAGCCTCGGACATATTATTTACTATTTCTTGTGCAGACTTTTGTTTGTCTTGCCATAATTCATTCAATTGGGCTTGTGTTATTGGGTTAGCCATTGAAAATGCACTGAAAATACAAGCACTAAGTAAAGTGAATTTCTTCATTTTTCATTTTCCCTAAGTTATTTTTCAAAAAATAATAAGTGGCTGGATATATTTATGATGTGAGAGTGCTCACAGTTGATAGTATTCTCTCTTTCAGAGTAAGAGGAATAGCGTACAAATAGATAGAGAAGGGGTCTTTATTTATCTCATTGATATTAAATAGCAAATTATCAAGAATAATTAATTTTAACCTAGAATAATTTCAACTTGATATTATTTTGTTATGTGACGTAAGTATAAATTATAATTAAATGGTATTTAAATCGACGGTAGAGCGTAAAAAATTAATGTTTTCACTAATTATTTACTTTTTAATATATTTTATTCTTATATTTAAGTAGTTTTCTAATTTAAAATATATAAGCCATATGATATTTCACATGGCTTATTTTTTTAAGATAAATAAGTTAGTTACAAACCAAAGGTTACCATTGGTATTTTACGCCAATTTTACTTAGGTATAGCGTTTGTTTATTATCATATCCTGACGTAATTCCATTCTTTTTAGGTGATTTCCATGTTGAAGGCTCATAGGCAAACTCACTCCATAAAGTCAGTGATGGGGTGACTTGGTATTCCACGAGAGAGCCAATTCGGAAGCCATTTTTAATTTCCTGTGTTAAATAATTATTTTTATCATAGGTATTTTCTTGTAAGAAATAACGTGCATAGGGGGTGATTTTCCAGTTGGGTTTAATGGTAATGGGTAGGTACGCACGAACTTGTGATTGTAAAAAGCGGGTGCTGAAATGTTTATCCCATTGGTTATCAATATAAACAGTGAATTTTGCTTTTAATGCATCTGAATATTTATAGGTCACACCAAATTCGGTTTCTGCTTCATGACTGCTGTCATTGAAATAATTACTGTAATAAAAATAAGAAAGCCAAAAGTTAAAAGACCAATCATCATTGAAACGGTACTCGCCGGCAGGAGTTAAGCCATATAAACGATTCGAAGAACGTGCTTTGGTGTTGGGTTCGACATCGTTTGACTCTTTTCTGTAACGAAAACCAAGCTCTAAGTCTGATGTTGGGGTGTTAATCATTTTCTTGATAGCATCAATTTGCGTGCGATTTCTAATGTAAGAATCCCGAGAAGTCGTGAAGTTACGGCCATGATTCCTTAAAGATTCGCGGTGTTCAAGAGCAAAGCGCCAGGCAGATTGCGGGTTGAAAAGCTTTAGTTGCCCAACGGTGCTGATTTTATCGTAGACTTTATTATTAAATGAATCACGTTGTCCTTGATATTCTTCTATTTCCAAATAGATATTGGTATTAACTCGCCAAGAGTCATTATTTAATTCAGAGAAACAAATTGTAGGGAATATAATTATGATGCTATAGATTAAACCAACTATATATTTCATATTTATCCTTCAGGGTGAGTTTTATTAATGTTAATTATCTAGTTGAGCGATTAGAGAGATAAATGTGTATTAACTTTTATAGATTGTCTACCGTTATTATTTAATAGATGATGAATGGTATATATAAATTAAAAATCTAATAAGTTGCATCTTGTTGTTATTTTTGGGAGTTTTATTATTGTCGGTATAAAGGTGTGTTTTTATTTATAACTTTATTTAAGATTTTTAATCATATGTTTATTTGTTAGTTTTAAATTTAATTAATAAATATTAATTTTATTTAAAACTAAGTGGTGATTGTATTATATGGTTGGTAATTATGAGAGTAATAAAAATATTAATATGATGATTTTATTCATGTTGGAATTAATGAAAACAAAAAACCGCCAATATTTGGCGGTTAATCTCAAGGTATTAAAATAACCTTATTTAGATTTTTTCGCTTCAGCAGCCGCTTTAACAATAACAGCAAAAGCGTCAGCTTTCAGAGAAGCACCACCCACTAAGGCACCATCGATATCTGGCTGGGTAAATAGCTCAGCTGCGTTGCTGGCATTAACAGAGCCGCCGTATTGGATGATAACTTGTTCAGCAATGGCTGCATCTTTTTTCGCAATATGAGTACGAATAAATTTATGGATTGCTTGTGCTTGTGCTGGTGTTGCTGATTTACCTGTACCGATAGCCCAGATTGGCTCATAAGCGATAACGGCACCTTGGAAAGCTTCTGCACCTAAAGAATTCAATACGGCATCGATTTGACGAGCGCAGACTTCTTCGGTTTTACCCGCTTCATTTTCAGCTTCAGTTTCACCAATACACAGTACTGGGATCAGACCTTGTTCTTTTAAGACAGCAAATTTCTTAGCGACAAATTCATCACTTTCGTTGTGATAAGTACGGCGCTCTGAGTGGCCGATAATGATGTATTTGGCGCCAACATCTTTTAACATTTCAGCAGAGGTTTCACCTGTAAATGCACCTGATAGGTTAACGTCAACGTTTTGTGCACCTAATGCAATGCGACTGCCTGCTAACGCATGTTTAGCTTGAGTCAAATAAATCGCAGGTGGTGCAATAGCCACATCACAGCCATCAACGCTGCTGAGTTCATTACGCAAGCCAGCGACGAGGTCATTGACCATCTGTGTGCTGCCGTTTAGTTTCCAGTTACCCATTACCAATGGATGTCGCATGTTATTTCCTCCAACCAGAGAGTTTGAATGATTAATCAATAAGTTATTCATCACACGCTTATGTTACACGCGTAACGTGACAATGTTGTCGCCATTCACCTTCTGCATTATAAGAACAATGGATAATAATAGCTTTGCTTTTCATCATGCTTGTTCTTAGAGCGTGATCACAGTCAGTTTAGGGTGTTTGTTGTTCTAGCTTAATCGGTTCAACAGCAAAAGTAAGCACATTATTGTCACTTTTTACTAAAATATATCTTAAAGCGCCTAATCGAGCTTCTTCCGCGTGAGTTGCACTATTATTGGCAATAAATTTATTTAAGGCTTCCGTAAGCTCAGGGGCTTTATCCAGTGAAACTTCAGGAGCAAATATACGGACCATTGCCATGGTATAACTTTCCATTAATTGTCGATTTTTTTGGTTTTCTTGTGGGTTATCAGACGGTAGTAATGTGATCTGTAAACTTTTAATTTTTTCACTTCCGCGTTCTAACACCGCAGAGGAATAAATTTGTTGGTTAATTCGAGAAGCTGCTCGAATATAGGGAGCTGCGATATCTTGGCTAGCAATTACTTTATATTCATGAAGATATAAGTCTTTGTATGCTTGATTGAATTGGTTACGTAATTCAGGAATAGTGAGGTTAAAAGAAGGCGCATCAGGGGCCAAATAGGAGACCTCAAAGTCAGTATCTGGCAGCGTTGGGACTTTTTGAGCAAAAGCCAGTTGTGGCACACTAAGTACAAAAATGGTTATGATGGCGTATACAGAACGAAATAAAGTTTGGGTCATTTTTGAGCCACTCATTTTTAGTTTTCCACATTGTATCAGGATTATAGGTAATGACATTACAACAATGGGCTTTTTCCTTCAAAGGCCGTATCGGTCGCCGGCCATTTTGGGTAGGTATTGCAGTCATTTTTATTTTAATGACGGTAATTGCCCTGTTACAAAATGCACTGCTATTCTCTGAAACACTTGCTATATCGTTATTTATTTTACTACTTTACCCTTTGGCCGCTATCTTTGTGAAGCGTTTACATGACCGTGGAAAATCGGGTGGGTGGTTTGCGCTGATTTTATTGGCGTTTGCTCTTTTTTCAATCGACGTCAGCCAATTTGAACCTGTATGGCAATGGGGGATAGGGCGCTTTTTACCATTATTAATTACTATGATAATGGTACTTGATTGCGGAGCTTTTATGGGAATGGATGGTGTTAATCATTATGGTGAAGAAACAGAAACGGTGGATTATTTATAGCGTCAATACCATGTGGCCCGACTACCATATAACATGAATGCTACCCTGAAAATATTTCAGGGTAGCATGCTAAATTACCAGTATTGCTCACTCGAAATATGGCCAGGTTTGCGGCGTAAATGTTTAACCATGTTACGGTTATTTTTTAGTGTATCGCGAGTGTCCCTGACCATTTCAGGGTTACCACATAGCATAACGTGGCAGGTGTCAGGCGAAAGGGCTAGGCCAACAGCCTCTTCGAGTGCATGATTTTCAATTAAGGCTGGAACACGGCCATATAATGAGCCTGTACATTGTTCGCGGCTCACTACGGTGACAATTTTTACTTTTCCTTGATATTGTTGTTCCAACTTTTTCATTAAGGGCAAATAACTTAAATCTTTCTCATAACGGACAGCGTGGAGTAAAACAATGTTCTCGAAGCGCTCAAGGTCTTTGCCTTCCTGTAAAATAGACAAAAAAGGCCCAATGGCGGTACCTGTTGATAACATCCATAAATTTTTACATTCGGGTATTTCGTCTAAAACGAAGAAACCCGCTGCTTCATCCGTGATCTGTAACGTATCATCGGGTTTTAATTGTGCTAATTTTGGGCTAAGTTTCCCTTCGGGGACGATGACAAAATAAAATTCAAGTCGGTTATCACTAGGTGCGTTGACGTAAGAATAAGCTCGCTGAATACGTTCGCCTTCGATTTCGAGTGCCAGTTTGGCGTATTGTCCGGCGGTAAAGGGTTTAATTGGCGCCTCAATGACTAAGCTGAATAATGAATCAGTCCAAAATTTGGCTTCAATCACTGTTCCTGTTACCCAATTTGCCATAGATCCCACCTCTTCATATTTTAAAATCGACCATCTGAAAAATAACTCATTTTTGATGTGAATGAGCCAAAGCATGGTTCACTAGGATTTAATACTAAAACAGTTCATTATTTATGCTTATCGATAATGTGTTCCAGTGTTTTATTCTTAATATTGGTCTATTTTAAAGTTCAATGTACAGTTATGTTGACAATGCTGGCGAATATTACTGCCATTGTCGAAAAATATAAAATGTCGCACTACTACGAAAAGATAGCTGCTTTTGTTATCTTAGTCACACTCAAGCAAAACGCATTATTTGCTATTTATTAAAAATGGCATAAAAGCGTAGAGCAGTATTTTTATATTGATAATTAAGTACCTAAATAATTTTGCGTTATTACAATGAAATAATGCGGCGTTATTTTGTGTCCGAAATAGCGTGCATTTGAATTATTGGATGTATTTGAGAGAAAAATGAGAAAACTGGAACATTTTAATTTGCTATTGATGCTAATTGCATTGGCAGCGGTCGGCCAAATGACACAAACTATTTATGTTCCTGTCATTGCTGAAATTGCCGCTTATTTTAATGAGCCCTCTGGTGCTGTTCAACAAGTGATGGCGGCTTATTTATTTTCTTATGGTTTTTCGCAGTTAGTTTATGGGCCGCTATCTGACCGAATTGGTCGCCGACCTGTTATTTTAACCGGTTTAACGATTTTCTTATTTTCAACGGTTGTGGCAATTTTCGCGCCAACGCTAAATATACTTACAGTGGCAAGTGGGTTACAAGGGCTAGGAACTGGTGTTGCTGGTGTGATGGCAAGAACAATGCCTCGTGACTTATATAAAGGCACAGCGCTGCGTTATGCAAATAGCCTATTAAATATGGGGGTGTTAGTCAGCCCATTATTGGCTCCTATGTTTGGCGGAATATTAGCGCACTTTTGGGGCTGGCATGCTTGCTATATTTTCCTATTTATCTTAGGAGCCTCAGTATTATTGAGTATGTATCGTTGGCTACCAGAAACGCGGCCTGTTTCCCCAGAAAAGCACAGAATGTTGGCCTCATATCGTGAATTACTTTCAAGTGGTTCATTTCTCTCTTACCTTGCCATGCTAGTTGGTGCGTTAGCTGGGATAGCGGTATTTGAAGCCAGCAGTGGTGTATTGATGGGCGGTGTATTAGGGCTAAGCAGTATCACCGTGAGTATTTTATTTATATTGCCGATTCCTGCCGCTTTCTTTGGCGCTTGGTATGCAGGGCGAGAGGGAAAAACGTTTTATAATTTGATGTGGCACTCAGTGCTTATTTGTTTATTGGCTGGCTTTATGATGTGGGTGCCAGGCTGGTTTGGGATTATGAATACATGGACATTGTTAGTCCCAGCAGCGGTATTTTTCTTTGGCGCTGGTATGTTATTTCCCTTAGCAACGACAGGGGCTATGGAGCCTTTCCCTTATTTGGCAGGTGCTGCAGGAGCACTTGTTGGCGGCTTACAAAATGTCGGTTCAGGTGTTGCGACTTGGGTTTCCGCCTTGTTACCACAGAACGGGCAGTTTAGTTTAGGATTGTTGATGTTTTTAATGTCGATGCTTGTATTGTTGTGCTGGTTACCTTTAGCAAAACGTATGAATCACTCAGAACGCATGGTTTAATAGTATATGGTCAGGCTGCAAAAGACAGCCTGACCATCAAATTACGCGCTTAGCAGTATATCAGCTTGCTTTTGTGGCGAAATTGATAGCACCGATGAATACAAGGAGCTAGGTTCCTCTTCTGACATTGATGATATAAGTTCCGGCAACATGACTCCTGAATTAAATATCACTGGTTGGTTATAATCTAGAAATTTTGTATTTTCTGCTAATTGTCCTGTTGGATTTTGAGTGTTTTGTTGGAGCCAAATCAACTTTGGTACAGTATGGTCCTGCAAGTGTTGGTCTATATGAATGATTATTCCATCCAGTTTTAACTCAGGGGTGCTGTCTATCGTGCCTTTTATTGTTAATTGATTTTGTTGTACTGAAAAATACCATTCCTCTATTGGTATGCTTTCTTGAATTTGTTTTTGGTCATCACTTGTCCTTAGTGTGACCCAAAAAGAGTACTGGCCATCAGGCAAGTTTAGGTGAGTAATATCCACCGTTTGTTCGAAGTTTACATCCGCAACTAAAGGTTGCTCGACTGTGTAGTAGATCACATCGGGTATTGCTGAGTAATGCCTTGCGTGAGTATCAAGGTGATTGAGCGCAATAAAGTTCAAAGAGGTATCAACCTGCGAATCTTGGCCAAATGGGTCAGATAATGAAAAATATTGTTGATGTAACCGGCCTTTTTCAACCCACTTGGCGCAAAGTGCACTTTTTGAGGTGATTTTGTCGAGATTGACTTTACCTGTCGAAAAATCAATTAAGCCTTCTTCTGTTGCTGCCCAGTAAATAGGGGCACCTTGCCAATAATTATCGAGAATCAGCTGGTTGGGTAATAAATAGCCATCACTGTTTGTTAATACACGGCAAGCTAATGAATCCGGGTTGTTATAGTGGGAGATCAACTGCCCAAGCTCTTTTTTGTAGTTTAATTCATGTAGAGTAAACTGAACCAATTCGCCTTTATCTGCAATATTGAAGCTCTCTGTACGTCGGATTTGTAATACTTCGGTCGATAACCCATTCGGAGTTGCATAAGTGACGGTTAATGCATAGTCACCATTAATATCAAATGGACGGCCAACCCCTGTTTTTAGGTTATGGTAATCGGCCGGCAAGCTTCCTATGGTACGGTCAACCGTGATGGTGCTATAAGGGTGTGGGGTATTATCTGCCATTTTAGCAAACTGGTGCTGTATCCAATAAATCGCTACATCACGTTGATGAGGAAGTTGTTCAATTTGCGTTAGGTGATAATATTTTGAGTAATTCTGTTGAGTTAGTGTGACCCATTGTTTGTTAATTTGATCCCAGCGTTGATAAAAGCCGTCTCCTGCAAACCCGCCATCTTCAGTATCCTCCCCTTTAGTTTTATTGCTTTGCCAGCGTATTCTTTTGCTTAAAAATTGGTGAATTTTTTGGTTGTAGACATCAGGATGAGGCAAAAATGCATCATAAGCACCGCTCCTAAAAGGCACAAAACTAGAAAGCATGGTCGGCATAGCCTGTTTTAAGTGACTATGGAGATCGTGATAAGTGATATAATATTGCCTAGATTGGTTATAAGCTGGGTTTTTGCCATGGCTGTGAGGGTCGTAAGGGTATATTAACTGATCATTCTTACCTTTTATGTCGGTATGAGGCAAACCAAGACCGTGACCAAAAATCTCATGAAACATCACGTTAGGTTCATGAACTCCGCCACCGTTGTTGGGCGACCCAAGCCCTAATAGCGCAGTGCCAACATTTGAAGGTAGGGTTTCAATCGCAGTATATTGATAATCAGAATCAGCATTGTTAGCAGTTTGGTATTTATGGCTATTATTATAAGCCCAAAAAATTTGTGCACTGGGGTGATAGTCAATCTCTTCAGGGTTATCATAATGAGGATGAATAAACGGAATGGTGTTGCTATTGGTGTCAGTCCTAAGTGGCGTTAAGCTTGGGTGACTCATTGTAGCAGGAAGACTATACAATGTGAGCTGCCCAATTGGTAAGATTGTCGCCGCTTCTTTTCCCCAACTTAATGGGGAGGATGAATAAACCCCATGTCCTTGTTGATATAAACTGTGGCTATCAACATGAACAATTAAGTGGTTATCAAGGGTGACATTGGGGGAGAATAGGCCATATTGGTTGGTTTCTTCGGTGATAATGGGTTTGCCATTAACAGTGATAACGAGGTTGATATCCGGTTGTATCCACTCACCTTTTAGCGGAGCTGTAAAGCGTTGCTGATGCCAATTTTGCGCTGAAACATTCATCTGTTGGGGGAGCGCTGTTAATTTTTGGGGCAAATGATCCGGGCCCGTTAATCTCACTCGACCTAATATTTTTCTTTCTTTATTACTGACGATGGCTTCAATATCAGGGGATTTTGCCGCCGTTTCGCTAGTAATTTCTACATTCAATAACGCCCAGCGGTTAGCCGTTAAGCTCATATGCTTATCGGTCATATTCTGCAGGTGAGTTTGCGCAAGTTGAATATGATGGATTTGCATATCACTTGGTGTTGGGTTGTAACGCCGTTGAGGTTCATGATAAACAGGGTCTGGAGTGGAATATGTGCGTTTACCAGGAATGCGCAGTTGTGGTGCATTTGCGGTTTGTAACTGAATGGAAAAGGGGTGGGATTGCTGCCCGTTAGGTAGCATAGCAATAAAATCAAATTGATCTGAGTGGGTTTTAAATTTTGCATTATTGGCAATGTATTGCCATTCGTTGGTGGTGTTATTTAGCGTTAATTGACCAAATTTGGGCTGCTCAAGGATTTTGTAACCCTTAATATGGGGGCTATTTGGTAGTTTTCCTGTTATGGCACCTACAACTAACTGATTTGGGAGCTCATCTGGGTTTTCTGCTACTAAAATAGGTAGAATTTGAGGAACGCTTTCTTGCGCATCATGTCGAGAGATCGCCGGTTTTGTTTGTTTCAATTGGAACTGGCGAAAAATGATATTTTCACCAACAAGTTTTAAGGTATTCTTTTCATAGCGGATTTTAACCGCAGGAAGCTGATTTACTGCCATTATTTTATTTACATCGGTTTCGACAGAATGGGCAATCTGTTGCCAAGATGATGTTTTTGTAATTGGAACGTCATGTAAAGACAACACCTTGTTATACTTCATATTTTCTATAGATATTGAGAAATATTGGCTGTTTTTTCGTAACTCATCGGTTAGCTTCAATGAGTTTATTGCTTGGGTTGGTAGGGTGATAATTTGCTGGAAACTGTGATTTTCTAAGGTGCGGCTGGCTTGCTCAATAGGCTCTACTGGATTAATTTCATCAATGAGTTGTTGGGTCGATGCTGATAGTTTTTTGTGTTTATTTTTGACTATCAATAAACTGCCGCCGGTGAGTTCCAACCAATGGCGAACTAGCTCGACTTGTTTGTCATTGGCATTTTCAGGCAAGACGACGATATTATAATGGCGATGCCATTGCCCGCTTGGTAATAATAAATCAGCGAGCTGAGCTTGTGCTCTGGTTTCTCCATTAATCCATTCATGGGGTGAATTAAAGCCTTCGACAAACAAATTTTGCTTGGGGTGGAAACTAAATCCAGAGAAATGTTCAGTACCGAGCGCACTCAATAAATAAGTTTTTTTATTTTCACCCGCTAGCCGGGGGCTATTATTTAACCAACTAAATAACTTAAATGCTTTTTCGCCGTCAGCTGATTGTTCAGGGTTATCCTTTAATGCATTTATTAAGGTGGTATCTTGTTGAATAATTGCCACTCTCCCTTTTTTATACCATCCTAGTTGTAAGTTGTCTTGCTGTATCTCATCAGCAAATATTTTAAGGTTATCCATTACCATAATCCATTTTTTGAGGGTTAATTTTGAATTTTATTGAAATATTATTCTAAATAAACTGCAAAAAACGGTCTAATTTATTATTGTTTTAATAACTGCATTTTCATTGATTAACTAATTAGTTATTAGAAGAAAGTCATACTTGTAGGGATAAAATAAAAAAGGCCATATGATTCATATGGCCTTTGGGATATTAGAAATAAAACAGATTAAAAGATGGATTAGCCACGATCTTCCCACTCTTGGGCACGAGCTACGGCTTTTTTCCATCCCTCGTATTTGAAATTACGTTCCGTCGTTTCAATACCTGGTTTGAATACACGCTCAATGGTCGCCTTGCTCTGTAACTCATCAAGATTACTCCAGAAACCAACGGCTAAGCCTGCAAGGTAAGCGGCTCCCAATGCAGTGCTTTCTCGCACTTCAGGGCGTTCAACAGGAGTACCTAAAATATCTGACTGGAATTGCATTAAGAAGTTATTGGCGACAGCGCCACCATCAACACGTAGTGCTTTTAAGCGCTCACCTGAATCTGCTTGCATTGCATCAAGTACATCACGGGTTTGATAAGCGATAGATTCTAATGTTGCACGGATAATATGGTTGCGGTTTGCACCACGTGTCAGGCCAAAAATAGCACCGCGCGCATATGGGTCCCAATATGGAGCTCCCAAACCAGTAAAGGCAGGAACAACATACACACCATTGCTGTCTTTCACTTTAGTGGCAAAGTACTCTGAGTCTGTTGATTCATCAATTAATTTCAATTCATCACGCAGCCATTGGATAGAGGCACCTCCGACAAATACAGCGCCTTCAAGTGCATAATTGACTTCACCTTTTGGGCCACACGCGATAGTCGTCAGTAGGCCATGATTTGAACGTACAGCAGTCTCTCCCGTGTTCAGAAGTAGGAAACAGCCTGTTCCATAGGTATTTTTGGCCATTCCTGATTTGACACACAGTTGGCCATACAGAGCGGCTTGTTGGTCTCCCGCCATTCCTGAAATTGGAATACGAGTCCCACCTTTCCCCCCAATATTGGTTTGCCCGTAGACTTCGGAAGAAGGGCGCACTTCAGGAAGCATTGCTCGTGGAATATTGAGCGCTTTGAGAATTTTGTCATCCCACTCGAGGTTACGGATATTGAACAACATGGTTCGAGAGGCATTGGTATAGTCGGTGACATGAACACGCCCTTGTGTCATTTTCCAAACGAGCCAAGTATCGACAGTTCCAAACAGTAACTCCCCTTTTTCAGCTCGCTCACGTGCACCTTCAACATGATCTAAAATCCATTTGACTTTTGTACCGGAGAAATATGGGTCAACAACCAGACCGGTGTTTTGGCGAATATACTCTTCTAAATCGCGGTCATTTTGTTTCAGATGGGTACAAAAGTCAGCAGTACGGCGACATTGCCACACAATTGCATTATAAACAGGCTTACCTGTGGCTTTTTCCCAAACAATAGTGGTTTCACGTTGGTTAGTGATCCCAATCCCAGCGACTTCATCGGTACGGATATCCGCTTTAGCGAGTACTTCCACTAGTGTTGAGCTTTGTGATGCCCAAATTTCCATTGGGTCATGTTCCACCCAACCTGGCTTAGGATAAATTTGGGTGAATTCACGTTGTGAAATACTGACAATATTCGCATCATGGTCGAGTACGACAGCACGTGAGCTGGTTGTGCCTTGGTCGAGTGCAACAATATACTTTTTCGCAATAGTGGTTTCAGTAGTCATAATTTAAGCCTGTTCCGAGGATTTGGTGTTTTTAACGGATAATTTTTCTGTTTTGGTCTCTTCTTCACATACCATGCAAGGTAAGTGGCGACCAATCAGTTTGCGATAGGCGAATGCGCCTAGCAGACCACCAACAATAGGTGCTGTCAATGGGACAAGGAAATAAGGAATATCGCGGCCACCAGTCAGAGCGATATCACCCCAACCAGCGAGATAAGCGACAACCTTTGGACCAAAGTCACGAGCAGGGTTGAGTGCGAACCCAGTGAGCGCGCCAAATGACCCACCGATAACAGCAATCAAAATACCGATTAACAATGGTGCAAGTGGGCCACGTGGGACACCATTGCCATCATCGGTTAGCGCGAGTATTAAGCAAACAAGAATGGCCGCAATAATGACCTCAATAAAGAATGCATGAGGAACACTAATTTGTGGTGCTGGGTAGGTTGAGAAAACACCCGCAGTAAATAAGCTTTCTTGTGAGCCTCTAATGATGTGATGAACTTGATCGTAATCGAAAAATACAGGGGAATACATTGAGTAAACTAATGCGGCAGCAAAGAAGCCACCTAGCATCTGTGCGATGATATAAGGAACAACTTTGCGCTTATCAAAACACGCGAATAGCCATAGTGCGAGAGTAACGGCTGGGTTTAGATGGGCACCCGAGGTGCCAGCGGTTAGGTAAACGGCTAAAGCAACGCCAAAGCCCCATATAATACTAATTTCCCACAAGCCTAGTTGTGCGCCCGCTATTCTAACGGCAGCAACACAACCTAGACCAAAAAAGACCAGTAGCGCAGTCCCTAAAAACTCTGAGATGCACTGACCCGTGAGTGATGTAGTCGTCATTTGGCTCATATGTTTCTATCCTACGAAAATGAAAAATATTGTAATGTTTTTTTAAGTTAAGATTTTCTAATCGAAAATCATTAACTGTAAATTTATCGTTAAAGAACATAAACGAGAAATATCGAAATTGAAAAGTGTGTGTTACATCACTAAAGCGAAACAAAACAATCAAAAATAGTGATGGATTCGACCTTTGTGATGTGATCTGACCAGTGTTTTTTAATGAAGGTTATTACGATTCAGAAGGAAGGAACTGGACACAGAGGATCATGCTACTTACAATCGTGTAAAAGCTGATAAGGGAGACCAGAATTATGTCATTTGAAGTATTTGAGAAACTAGAATCCAAAGTGCAACAAGCGATTGATACAATCACACTGTTACAAATGGAAATCGATGAATTAAAAGATAAAAATGGTGCGTTAAGCCAAGAGCTTGAAACAGCAAAATCAGGCACGGATTCACTGGTGCGTGAAAATGAACAGTTAAAACAAGAGCAGCAAGCTTGGCAGGAGCGTTTACGGACTTTACTCGGTAAGATGGAAGAAGTGTAATTTCTCGTCATACTTCGCGTTGTAGGGGTGTTGGCTTCGTCTCTTCGCCCTAGTCACATACTTATGTATGCTCCTAGGGTCTTATCGACTTTGCCGCCTACCTACAACACGAATTATTTAGAGAAATTTTTGTTATATCTCGCATTGTAGGGGTGTTGGCTTCGTCTCTTCGCCCTAGTCACATACTCATGTATGCTCCTAGGGTCTTATCGACTTTGCCGCCTACCTACAACACGAATTATTTAGAGAAATCTTTGTTATATCTCGCATTGTAGGGTTTAGAGAAACTTTCGTCATACCTCGCGTAGTAGAGTATAAAAATAAGGGCTGCAAATTATTGCAGCCCTTATTTTTAGAATTTTTAACGGATTATGCGTCGATATTGTCATCTTCGACAAAACCGTTGTTCTCATAAGGTGTTAATGGCTCTTCAGAAAGGATAATACCGGTGTTATCGGCATAAAGGTAATCACCTGAAAAGAAAGTCACACCGCCGAAATTAACACGAATATCACTTTCACCGATGCCTTCATCCGGACAGCCCGCCGGCATCGCAGCAATAGCTTGAATACCGAGGTCGAGTTCCATCAGGGTATCTACCTGACGAACCGCACCGTAAACCACAATTCCTTCCCAGTGGTTATCAACAGCTAGCCTTGCAATTTCAGCATCAATAAGTGCCTTACGGACAGAACCGCCCCCATCAACGAGTAGGATACGCCCTGTACCATCCTCTTCCAGCAAATCATACACTAGGCCGTTATCTTCAAAACACTTAACTGTAATGATTTGACCGCCAAATGAAGTACGTCCACCAAAATTGGAGAAAAGGGGTTCTACCACGTTGACGCTTTCTTGGTAAATATCGCAGAGTTCGGAAGTATCATATTTCATAGGAGTTAGGTCTTTTTTGCTGCAAGAGGCAACCAGTATATCCCTTTTGAACCGTACTTGGCAAAGTTACCCGCCTAAAAATAGGCGGAAAAAGTCAAAAAAACGACAAATAGTGAATATTATTTGCTCATTACGACGCCGATGGAAAATAAAACGTTGGTCACGAGTGCAGCTTTCACCATATTTTCCAATAGAGGGCGCATACCTTCGGGGGTTGGGTCGCTGAGAACACGGCGTAAATGGTTCATTAGCATTGGTACGGCGAGTAAAAATAGCCAACCGCTCCAGCCGTGTAAATAAATTAGATTAAAAAAGGCCAAACATAAAATAGCCGCAACAATAATAATGGTGTGATAAATTCGAGCCCCTTGGGGACCTAAGCGTACCGCTAAGGTATTTTTACCTGCTTTAATATCATTTTCGATATCACGCATATTATTGATATTCAATACTGCGACAGAGAGCAACCCACAAGCCGTTGCGGGTAGGACAGTGATGATATTAAAACTATTTGCTTGTAAATAATAAGTCCCAATAACACTTAGCCAGCCAAAGAAGATTAAAACAGAAATATCCCCTAACCCTAGGTAGCCATACGGTTTCTTGCCTACGGTATAGGTAATAGCAGCGACGATAGCAATAAGCCCTAATGCGACAAAACCAATGGCATCCTCGGGTTTTTCGCATGCGACAATAATTAACAGTAAGCCGGAAAGACAGGCCGCCGTAATATTTAGCTTCAGTGCCTTTTTCATATCCGCTTGCGTGATAACGCCTTTTTGCATGCCACGTAATGGACCAATACGTTCAGCCGTATCAGAGCCTTTGACCGCATCACCATAGTCATTCGCAAGGTTAGATAAAATCTGTAATAAACCCGCTGTGATAAGTGCTAATAAAGCGACAGGCCATTTAAAATTATTAGTTAAATAAGCGAGTGCAGAGCCTGTCACAATCGCAATCACCCCTAATGGTAGGGTTTTAGGGCGGAGACTTTCAATCCAAGCTTGTTTACGACTTATTGTTGAGGATGTCGACTGCATGCAGTTACCTATAATTCAAACTCTTTAGAGATGTGATCTTTATAATTTAATAACCCATCATATAGAGAGATACCTGAGTATTTTCAATGTAATGGGCAGAATATTTCATAGAAAAAAGTGCAGCGATAAAAGCTGCACTTTAGTCGATGTATATTAAGGATACATGAAAACCAGATAATTAATAAGATTATAAAATAAATCTACTCAAGTCTTCATCTGCCACCAGCTCATCTAAGTGCTGTCTGACATAGTCTGCATCGATTTGGATAGTTTGCCCGTTACGGTCACTGGCATCGAAAGAAATATCTTCCATTAAGCGTTCAAGCACTGTGTGTAAGCGACGAGCACCAATATTTTCGGTTGACTCATTCACTTGCCATGCAGATTCTGCAATTTTACGAATACCGTCAGTCGTGAATTCAATATTCACGCCTTCTGTTGCCATCAGCGCTTTATACTGTTCAGTTAATGAGGCATTTGGCTCAGTCAAAATACGTACAAAATCTTCAGTTGTCAGAGCTTGTAGCTCAACGCGAATTGGCAAGCGGCCTTGGAGTTCAGGGATTAAGTCTGATGGGCTCGAAACTTGGAATGCACCTGAAGCAATAAACAGAATATGGTCAGTTTTGACCATGCCGTGCTTAGTGGAAATGGTACAGCCTTCGATTAATGGCAGTAAATCACGTTGAACTCCTTCACGGGATACATCTGGCCCCGAACTTTGGCCACCGCGTTTACAAATTTTGTCGAACTCATCGATGAAGACGATACCATTCTGTTCAACCGCTTCAATCGCTTGTTCTTTTAGCTCTTCAGGGTTGACTAATTTAGCCGCTTCTTCTTCAACTAGCAGTTTGAATGCCTCTTTGATTTTCATCTTACGAGGTTTCTGTTTTTGGCCTGCTAGGTTTTGGAACATGGATTGTAACTGGTTAGTCATCTCTTCCATGCCTGGAGGTGCCATAATTTCAACACCCATAGGGGATGCAGCGACTTCGATTTCAATTTCTTTATCGTCTAATTGGCCTTCACGTAATTTTTTACGGAATGCTTGGCGGGCTGGAGAATGCTCATCCGTTGGTTCAGATTGCCCCCAGTTATTTTTTGCTGGTGGGATAAGAACGTCTAAAATACGTTCTTCAGCCATTTCTTCGGCGCGATAGCGATTTTTTTCGATAGACTGTAAACGCACCATTTTAACGGCAGAGTCAGTTAAATCGCGAATAATCGAGTCAACTTCTTTACCAACATAGCCGACTTCAGTAAATTTGGTCGCTTCAACTTTGATAAATGGCGCATTGGCTAATTTTGCAAGGCGGCGGGCAATTTCAGTTTTACCTACCCCTGTTGGCCCAATCATCAAAATATTTTTTGGGGTGACTTCGTGTCGTAATACTTCGTTTAACTGCATACGGCGCCAGCGGTTACGCAGAGCAATCGCAACAGAACGTTTGGCTTTATTTTGGCCAATAATATGATTGTCGAGTTCGCTGACAATCTCGCGTGGAGTCATTTCGGACATACTAGCAATCCTTATGATTTTGAAGAAATTTCTTCAAAGTTGACATTATGGTTGGTGTAAATACAGATATCACCTGCAATAGCGAGCGCTTTTTCAGCGATTTCTTTAGCACTTAAGTCTGTATTTTCTAACAAAGCACGTGCGGCTGATTGTGCATATGGGCCACCGGAGCCAATCGCAATTAAGTCGTTTTCCGGTTGAACCACATCACCATTACCCGTAATGATCAGTGAAGTGTGTTCATCAGCGACAGCTAACAAGGCTTCTAATTTACGAAGCATGCGGTCGGTACGCCAATCTTTAGCAAGTTCAACGGCCGCTTTCGTTAAATGGCCTTGATGCAGTTCGAGTTTGCGCTCAAACAGTTCAAATAATGTGAATGCGTCTGCGGTGCCACCGGCAAATCCGGCAATGACTTTGTCGTTGTATAAACGGCGAACTTTGCGGACATTGCCTTTCATGACGGTATTACCCATCGTCGCCTGTCCATCACCACCAATTACGACCTGGCCATTACGGCGAACACTTACGATTGTTGTCATGAGTTAGCCCCTGGTTTTATTACAAAAAAGAATGCGGTTGAATGTGATTTTCAAAAGATTAAATTCAAGTGATAGTTGTCTAATTAACTATCACTTGAACTAGGTTGAAGACACAAAGTACCGCTCATGAGTACATTAAAACAGTACATGGGGGGGAAGGAGGAATTTTTCAACCCCCAGAAGCACGAAGAATACAACCGGAAACACCTGCACCTGCTGCACGGTCACGCATTTTTTCGGCAGTGGACTTGGAATAAGGTCCTAAAACGATACGGTGCCAACCTCCACCAGCGCTTACACGGCTTTCAATACCTGAGAATGCCAAAGTAGCTTGTACAGACTCGGCTTGTTCTGCTGTACGGAATGAACCACATTGAACAACCATATTTTGCAAGCTGTTTGTCGGTTTAGTGCTTGGTGCCGTTTGTGGTTGAGTTGCAGGCGCGGTTGGTTGAGCCTCAAGTTTTGGAGGGATATTGGCCGCCGGTTTACGTTGTACTGGCTCGATAGGTTGAGCAGGCTCATTGATGAGCACTTGTGAACGCGGTACTGGTTTACCGTTTGCAGGTATTTCTTGCAAGTTAGTGACAGGCTGGCGTCTGTCAGAATCAATTTGCTCTAATAGCTGGCGCTGTTCAGGTGTTAAATCTGATGGGCGCACAATATTATTCCCCGTGCTCGGCTGTTGAATATTTGGCATATCCACACCACGACGTTCGAGTTCCTTAATATAACGCCAACGTTCTTCAGGCTTTGGTGGAAGCGTACTACCCGGTGTTGTGGGAGTGGCTACCTGAGGTTGTGGTGTGTCCTTTTTATTTTGAGTGATATAAAACAGGCCGCCAACAAATAGCACGACAATCGTGACAGCAACAACCAATGTTGTCATTGGTAGTCCTTGTGCTTTCTTTGATTTACCTTTGCTTTTTTTACGGGCGGATGAGCGCCCTCGAGCTACATAATCTTTTTGTGCCACGCTATTAATTCACTAGTTATCAATTGTTAGTCATCATTTGGGTTAACATGTTACTTAACCTGAGCAACTTTGACTAGCTTTTAGGCGCTTTTGTGCTCTCTCTAATGATTAAATCAGAATCTAGGAGACGTGAGCCTGGATTAACATTGTGCCCATGAATCTGCTCGAGCAGTAATTGCATCGCATGATGGCCAATTTCAGCACGAGGTTGGTTGATAGTCGTTAGGGCTGGCAAGGTGTATTTTGCTTGCTCTAAGTTATCGAAACCAACAAAAGAAAGGTCATCAGGGAGCTTTAAGCCCATTTTTTTCGCTTGCCACATCGCACCAATTGCCATGATATCACTATGGCAAAAGATAGCTGTCGGTGGTTCAGGAAGTGACATCAATGTTTTCACTGCTTCAGCGCCACCCTCATGGGTAAAATCACCACGAATAATATAATTTTCACGCAGTTTTTCACCTGTGCGTAACATGGCTTTTTTATAACCTTCTAAACGATATTGGCTTAAAGGCATATGGTCAGGGCCTGCAATACAAGCGATCAGTTTATGGCCTTGTTTTTGTAGGTAATGTGTTGCGTTAAATGCGGCGGTGAGGTTATCGATATGTACGGTAGGCAGTTTTAGCTCAGGTGCGAACTCATTGGCCATCACAATTGGAGGGAGGTTTTTTTGCTCTTCGGTTGAGATATCGAATGGAATATTGGAACCCAGTAAGACCATGCCATCAATTTGTTTGGTAATAATGAGATTAATAAAAGCATTTTCTTGTTTTTCTTGGTGTTTACAGTCCCCAATCAAAACAAAATAGCCTTCTTGAGCGGCAATTTCTTCAATGCCGCACACGACATCACTAAAGAAAGGGTCGCGAATATTAGGAACGAGTACAAGAATAGTCTTTGATTCATTGCGCTTATAGCTTCTAGCAAGGTTATGAGGATAATAGCCAACATCCATCACCGCTTGTTCGACTTTTTGGCGTGTTTGCAAAGAAACTTTTTCCGGGTTCATAAGTGTTCTAGACACCGTCGCTGTCGAAACGCCCGCGGCACTAGCAACATCTTTCATCGTTGCCGTGTTATTGTGTTTTTTACTTTCCACAACGCCTTCCTTAGATTGATTTAATCGTTTGCTTTTTTTGAATGGCGCAAGTACGTCATTATTAGTGGTTATTCTAATTGGTTTCTCAAGAATATCTGTTACCTAGTTTGCATAAAAAATGTGACTTGCGTCATTTTTTAGAGCTACTTCGCAAATTTTGAAAATAATTCTAAGGGCAAAAAGATAAATGAAACTCAATGTGTATGAAAAATACTCAATTTGGTCGTTTAGAATTATATGGCAAATAATTCAAATTTATCAACATGCTGCAAAGACAATACTGGTATGGCCTATAAAGTTAAATGGTTAGGTAAAATGAATCCTTTAGCATTGATAATGAGTTAACAATCGGTCGGGTCCACATCGATGTTCCATTTTACTTTGCGACTTTCTGGTTGTTGAAGAATTTCTGGCAACAGTTTCGCCATAAATTGTTGTAAATAAAGCCGCGAAGGGTGTTGCAATAGCAATTGCCAGCGGAATCGCCCGCCACGTTTGGCTTGAATCGACGGCGAGGGGCCTAAAATCCACATTTTGGCATCACTTTGTGGATGTTCACTAATATATTGCCGTACATTTTGCAAAAATTGGCGCGAATCTTGGTTATTGTGGTCTTCTGAACGGATCAATATATGACTGGTGTAAGGTGGTAACATTGCGATTTGCCGTTCTTCCATCGCTTCTTGGGTAAATGCGTGATAGCCCTTTTCAAGAAGCGTGAGCAACAATGGGTGTTCGGGATGGTGGGTTTGCAAGAACACTTCACCTTGTTTACCAGCTCGTCCTGCTCGACCAGAAACTTGCACGTATAATTGAGCAAACCGTTCGGCTGCACGAAAATCACTCGAGAATAAAGCCCCGTCGACATCTAACAAGGCGACTAAGGTGACATCAGGGAAGTGGTGGCCCTTGGCTAACATCTGTGTGCCAATAAGAATTCTAGCCCCCCCTTCATGTACTTGGTTTAAATGCTGTTCCAGTTCCCCTTTACGGCTCGTGGTATCACGGTCAATACGGGTAACGGGGGTATCAGGGAACAGTTCACAAATCCCTTCCTCAAGTTGCTCCGTTCCCATTCCTACAGGCACTAAATGAGTTGAACCACATTGTGGGCACTGACGAGGAACCGGGCGCTGGCTATCACAATGGTGGCAGCGTAATTGATGAAAATTTTGGTGCAAGGTGTAATAGTGGTCACAGCGCTGGCACTCTGCAATCCAGCCACATTCATGGCAAATTAATGCAGGGGAATAACCACGACGATTTAAAAATAGAATGACTTGGTTGTTTTGTGCAAGGTGTTCTTTAATGTGTTGAATTAATAAGTGAGAAAGACCAAATTTTAACGGCTGGCCTTTTAAATCAATAAGGTGCTGAGCCGCAGGACGTGCATTACCTGCACGAATAGTGAGATTTAATTGCCGATACTTATGCTGCTGTACATTGAATAAGGTTTCTAGTGATGGCGTCGCAGTACCCATCACAATGGGAATATTGTTCTTTTTAGCGCGGAAAACAGCTAAGTCACGTGCATGATAACGCCAGCCATCTTGCTGTTTATATGAGCTGTCATGCTCTTCATCAATAATAATAATGCCAAGGCGGGCAAAAGGGGTGAACAGCGCTGAGCGAGTGCCAATAATAATGGCGTTTTGTCCTTGCTTAGTGCGTAACCAAACGGCTAAACGCTCGCTATCGTTCAACCCTGAGTGCAATACATCAACAGGCGCATTGAAGCGCTCGCGAAAACGGCTAATCGTTTGTGGGGTTAAGCCAATTTCAGGCACCAAAACTAAAGCTTGTTTACCTTGGGCAAGGACATTTTCCAATACACTCAGGTACACTTCCGTCTTACCGGATCCTGTGATCCCTGCGAGCAGCCATGGCGAAAATTGGTCATCTTCAGCACGTATAGCACCGACAGCGGTCGCTTGCTCACTATTAAGCCGCAACCTTTCCCCACAAACTGTAAAGCTTGGTTGCCACTTTTCGCTAGTCGGTTGAACGGGATGTAACTCAATATAAGCTTTCTTTTTCAATGCTTGCAGAGCACTTTCACTGATTTCAAGCTCACTCACTTGATGGCGATAAACGGCTCTACGACGCAAAAGTGCAAGAGCTTGTTGCTGCTTTGGGGAACGTTTTAGCTCATTAAGGTCAACGGCTAAGCCTTCATCCGTCACTTGCCATTGCCAAATAGGGGTAAATTCCGCAGGTTTACCTTGGCGCAATAGTGTGGGTAATGCGTGGAAGAGCACTTCACCTATTGGGTAATGATAGTATTGTGAAGACCACAGTAAGAGCTGCCAAATATCGTCAGGGAAGAGCGTTTGGTGGTCGAGAACCAGTTCGATGGCTTTTAATTTATCTTCAGCAAATTCGCTTTTATCGCTGTGCTTTACCACAATACCCAAGGCTTGGCGCTTGCCAAATGGCACCATAACACGGCTGCCAATCACTGGTAGTGGCATGTTATCAGGAAGGCGATAATCAAATGTGCGGTTTAAAGGGACAGGTAAAGCCACCTGAACGACGATCATATCTGGGTTTCCGTCTATTTTTTATGCGATAATGCGAGCGATTGTTGACTAGAGTACCACAAAATTTACTCGGTTTTCATTGCGTGATAAACAGAATTTCTGTATGATCCGCCGCCTTTGGTATCTATTTTTACCAATATATTAAATTCAATCAACACGACGTGTGGTGTCCGGCGTTAGGGCTGGAATGGCGACACGGCCTTAATAGAGGTTCTCCCATGAAAAAAGGTATTCACCCTAAATACGAAGAAGTTACTGCAACTTGTTCTTGCGGTAATGTAATGAAAATTAATTCAACTGCTGGTCACTCGCTGAACCTGGACGTTTGTGGTAACTGCCACCCGTTCTATACTGGTAAACAGCGTGATGTTGCGACTGGTGGTCGTGTTGATCGCTTCAACCAACGTTTCAGCATCCCAGGTTCTAAAAAATAATCGAACTTGTGAATGCGAAAAAAAAGGGAAACTGAGTTTCCCTTTTTTAATGCCTAAAATAAGTGTTTTTATGTCTAAATGAAGAAATTAGATGCGGTAAAGCACGGCGAACATAATATCATTATTCGTACTTTCACTTTAGACTTGAGCGCGTCGCCATCATCGTTATAGCTATCTTGAATAAAACATAAGAAAAGGCACTACGTCGCAAGGCGTGCGACGTAGTTAAAGTTTTGAGATACGTAATGGTGACTAATTGGGGCTAGTATTCCCACGTTTCAGGGTCGATACCTAATTCGCGCATAATTTCTTTTGCGGCTTCAGGGATCTCGTCATTACGTTCTTTACGTAAATCTTCATCATTTGGCAGTGGTTGGCCTGTGAATGCATGTAAAAAAGCTTCACACAGGAGCTCACTATTTGTCGCGTGTCGCAAGTTATTAATCTGACGACGAGTACGTTCGTCAGTTAAAATTTTTAGTACCTTCAAAGGGATAGATACTGTAATTTTTTTTACTTGCTCACTCTTTTTGCCATGTTCAGCATACGGACTGACATACTCACCATTCCATTCAGCCATGGGTTACCTTGGATATTTTCAATAATAATAAAAAATAATATGCATATTCTTTTTAATAGAAACTTAATCTAAGCCCTAAATCGAGAACGTCTGCATATATGTTAGACGTGACTTAACTTATTTTATCACAAGATATTATATAAAATTAACGAGTTAAGTTCACTTATGCGATTGACTATCAATTTACACATAATTATTAGGGCTGATTATTCCATTACTAGATATAAACGTAAAGAGGTTTAGACGTCTAGATATGTTGACGTCTAAACATCCGATGGGTATGATTTAGCCTATCACTGTTCAGGAGAAGCGTTTATGACTTACAAGCCGTCAACCATCGCAATTCATAATGGATTAAATGAAGACCAACAATTTGGTTGCGTCGTGCCTCCCATTTATTTATCCAGTACCTATAATTTTACTGACTTTAATGAACCGAGGGCTCATGATTATTCACGTCGTGGAAACCCGGGGCGTGATATTGTGCAAAAAACATTGGCACAACTTGAGGGTGGTAGTGGTTCGGTAATGACTAACAGTGGGATGTCTGCGCTTCACCTGTTATGTACAGTTTTTTTGCAACCGGGGGATTTACTCGTTGCGCCACATGACTGTTACGGCGGAAGCTATCGGTTATTTAATAGCCAAAGCCAGCGTGGGGCTTATCAGGTGCAATTTGTCGACCAAAGTGATGAATCTGCATTGCAGGCTGCATTAGCGAAAAAGCCCAAATTAGTGTTAATCGAAACACCCAGCAACCCACTATTAAGAATTTTTGATATACAGCATATTGCACAGTTGGCTCATGATGTAGGTGCATTAGTCGTTGTAGATAATACTTTTTTAAGCCCAATTTTGCAGCAGCCTCTTTCGCTCGGTGCAGATTTTGTGGTGCATTCATGCACTAAATACTTGAATGGCCATTCTGATATTGTTGCAGGGGTGGTGATTGCAAAAGAAGAAAAATGGGTAACAGAGCTTGCTTGGTGGGCGAATAATATTGGTGTTACTGGGGGCGCTTTTGATAGCTATCTACTATTGAGAGGTATTCGGACATTATCTCCACGTGTATTACAGCAACAGCAAAATGCACAAGAGATCGTAAAATATCTTAAATCACAGCCTTTAGTAAAAAAATTGTATTATCCTGCATTAGAAGATCACCCCGGGCACGAAATAGCAGTGAAACAGCAAAAAGGCTTTGGCGCGATGCTGAGTTTTGAATTTGCAGGTGATGAGCCACAACTTCGCCATTTTCTTCGTTCACTCAGCCTGTTTACACTAGCGGAGTCATTAGGTGGTGTGGAAACATTGATTTCCCATACGGCCACAATGACACATGCAGGTATGTCAGCAGAAGCCCGTGCGCAAGCGGGGATCACAGATAGCTTGCTAAGAATTTCAGTGGGGATTGAAGATCCTCAGGACTTAATCACAGACTTAGATCACGCATTTCAGGTTGCGGCACAACGTTAGCGGAGTTTTTTGATGAGTGTACTAACAGCGGTTGAGGTGGCTCCTTGCCACCGCCAGTTACATAAGTTTGGGGGCAGTAGTTTAGCCGATGCGAAGTGCTATCAACGCGTTGCAACAATTATGGCCAACTATAGCCAACCCGGTGATTTAATGGTGGTTTCTGCCGCAGGTAGTACAACAAATCAGTTGATTAGCTGGTTAAAGTTAAGCCAAAGTGATCGTATTTCGGCTCATCAAGCTCAGCAATCATTACGCCGCTATCAACTTGATTTAATTGAATCTCTTTTACCTGAACAAAAGGCTGCAGAGCTAAGCCAGTTATTTATTCACGATTTAGAGCGTTTAAGTGCATTGCTGGATCAACCCATAAATGATGCGATTTATGCAGAAGTGGTCGGGCACGGTGAAATTTGGTCTGCTCGCTTGATGGCAGAAGTGCTTGCCCAAGCCGATATGGCAAGTGCATGGCTCGATGCACGTTTATTTCTACGTGCGGAACGTGCGGCACAGCCACAAGTTGATGAAATACAGTCACGGTATTTGTTACAGCAACAGCTAACGCAATTACCTAACCGTCGTATTGTGGTAACAGGGTTTATTTCACGGAATCAGCAAGGTGAAACTGTATTACTCGGGCGCAATGGCAGTGATTATTCTGCAACACAAGTTGGTGCGTTGGCGGATGCTGCTAAAGTGACGATTTGGAGTGATGTCGCTGGGGTATATAGCGCGGATCCTCGCAAAGTGAAAGATGCGTGTTTGCTGCCTTTGTTACGTCTTGATGAAGCGAGTGAATTAGCGCGTTTAGCGGCTCCCGTTTTACATACACGGACTTTACAGCCTGTTTCTGTGAGCAACATTGATTTGCAATTAAGGTGTAGCTATCAACCCGAACAGGGTTCAACAAAAATTGAACGGGTGCTTGCATCAGGGGCTGGTGCGAAAATCGTGACTAGTCATGATGATGTGTGTCTGATTGAATTGCGTATCGCCGCGGGGCGTGATTTTAAACAAATCTGCAAAGATGTGGATTTATTACTTAAACGTGCTCAATTGCGCCCTTTGGCTCGCGGTATTCATCATGACCGTTCTTTACTGCAATTGTGCTATACCTCCGAGATTGTCGAAAGTGCCTTAAATACCCTTGAAGAAGCCGGTTTACCGGGGTCATTATCATTACGTGAAGGTTTTTCTCTGGTGGCATTAGTCGGTGCGGGGGTGTGTAAAAAACCGTTACATAGCCACCGTTTTTATGAGGAATTAAAAGGGCAACCTGTTGAATTTATTTGGCATTCAGAGGACGATATCAGTTTAGTTGCTGTTTTGCGTTCTAACCAAACGGAACATCTAATTAAAGGGATGCACCAAAGCTTATTCCGCGCAGAAAAACGCATCGGTTTAGTGTTATTTGGTAAAGGGAATATTGGCGCGCGTTGGTTAGAACTTTTTGCCGCGGAGCAACACAAAATTTCTGCACGTAGTGACTTTGATTTCGTCCTAGCTGGCGTAGTAGACAGCCGCCGTAGCTTACTGAATTACCAAGGGATTGACCCAAGTCGTGCACTAGCTTTCTTTGATGATGAAGCCGTAGAGCATGAGGACGATAGCCTATTTTTATGGATGCGTTCCCACCCTTATGATGATTTAGTGGTATTAGACGTCACAGCCAGTGAAACGTTGGCAGATGACTATGTAGATTTTGCCAGTTATGGTTTTCATGTGATTAGTGCAAATAAAATTGCGGGGGCGGCGCAAACGGCACAATATCGTCAAATTCGCGATGCGTTCGCAAAAACAGGTCGTCACTGGTTATATAACGCGACGGTAGGGGCAGGGCTACCGATTAACTATACAGTACGTGATTTAAAAGAAAGCGGTGACTCTATCCTGACTATCAGTGGTATTTTTTCTGGAACGCTATCATGGCTATTTTTACAGTTTGACGGCTCCATCCCATTTAGTGAGCTAGTAGAGCAAGCTTGGCAGCAAGGGTTAACTGAACCAGACCCACGTATTGACCTGTCGGGGCAAGATGTTATGCGCAAATTAATTATTTTAGCCCGTGAAGCGGGTTATGACATCGAGCCGGATGATGTGAGAGTTGAGTCTTTAGTGCCAAAACAAGCACAGGCAGGTTCTTTGGACGCATTTTTTGAAAACAGTGCGGTTATTAACGAGCAAATGCAGCAGCGCTTAGAAGCAGCGCAAGAACTTGGGTTAGTGCTACGTTATGTCGCACGGTTTGATGCGGTAAAAGGCAAGGCAAAAGTGGGGGTGGAAGCGGTGAAGCCGGAACATCCACTGGCCTCATTATTACCGGGTGACAATGTGTTTGCTATTGAAAGCCGTTGGTATCGAGATAACCCATTAGTGATCCGTGGGCCTGGAGCGGGGCGCGATGTGACTGCGGGGGCTATTCAATCGGATCTGAACCGACTCTCTCAACTTTTATAATCATTTATTCAGTGCATTGGTGTTCTCTTCGGTATTGAGGGCGCTAATGCATCATGAAGATTTTTAATTTATCCCTTCATTTTCTGTTTTTTATTCTGATGATTTAATTCTTAAACATTATTCATGTCTTAAAAGTGCTGAATCGACGATATATTGCGCTGAAACAATACTTAAATAAGAAAAATTAATAAAAATAAGGCTGTAATTAAATTTCAGAAAAATCCCCCAAAGTCATTTTTTTCTGATATGAATATACACTGAAGGGTAAATTTAGCGGCCTGCATCACAAAACGACAACTCTAACGCAGCCGACTGAAATTTTGTTACAGGAAACAGGTAGCAGTCTGTTAACCGTGAACCGTGCGGGAATGCATTCTGCCAGAAGCACAAGGTCAGGAGTCTCATGAATCAGCAATATTCCGCAATGCGCAGTAATGTCAGTATGCTGGGTAAGCTACTCGGCGATACCATCAAGGAAGCCTTAGGTGAGGACATACTCGACAAAGTTGAGTCCATTCGTAAGCTTTCCAAATCTTCTCGTGCAGGTAATGAAGTTCAGCGGCAAAAACTGCTGATGACATTACAAAATCTTTCTAATGATGAATTGCTACCCGTTGCAAGGGCATTTAACCAATTCTTAAACCTGACAAACGTCGCTGAGCAATACCACAGTATTTCGCCTCACGGCGAAGCGGCAAGTAACCCAGTAGCATTGAAAAATCTGTTTAGCCGATTAAAAGGCAAAAACTTCACTGATGGTGATATCCAAAAAGCAGTTGAACAGCTTTCAATTGAGCTGGTTTTAACGGCTCACCCAACGGAAATTGCTCGCCGTACGTTGATCCATAAATTAGTTGAGGTAAACAACTGTTTGTCACAACTCGACCATGATGACATTGCGGATTATGAACGCAATAATATCATGCGCCGTTTGCGTCAATTGGTGGCTCAATCATGGCATACCGATGAAATTCGTAAAATTCGCCCAACACCCATTGATGAAGCTAAATGGGGTTTTGCTGTTGTGGAAAATTCATTGTGGGAAGGAGTTCCTGCTTTCTTACGTGAATTTAACGAACAACTTGAGGACTCTATTGGGGCAGTATTACCGGTTGAAGCCAATCCTATTCGTTTTACCTCATGGATGGGTGGAGACCGTGATGGTAACCCGAACGTAACTGCGGATGTGACTCGCCAAGTTCTATTGCTGAGTCGCTGGAAAGCGGCAGACTTATTCCTCAAAGATATTCAAGTATTGGTTTCAGAACTTTCGATGACGGAAGCGACCCCAGAGCTGCGTGCGCTAGCTGGGGGGGATGACGTTGATGAGCCTTATCGCCAAATCGCGAAAAATTTACGTAGCCAACTATTTTCGACGCTAGAGTACTTAGAGCGCCGTGTAAAAGGCGAGCAAGTTTTACCACCGGCAGACTTATTGGTGGATAATGCTCAATTATGGGACCCGCTATACGCGTGCTACCAATCATTAATTGCCTGCAATATGAAAATTATTGCTAATGGTCAGTTGTTGGATACTCTGCGCCGTATTCGTAGCTTTGGTTTGCAACTGGTACGTATTGATGTGCGCCAAGAAAGTACTCGTCACACTGAAGCCATTGCAGAGCTCACTCAGTATTTAGGGTTGGGTGATTACTCGCAGTGGTCAGAAGAGGAAAAACAACAGTTCTTGCTGGAAGAACTACAATCTTTACGCCCACTTATCCCGCAAGATTGGCAGCCGAGTGCAGAAACACAGGAAGTGTTTGAAACTTGTCGAGTGATTGCGAAAGCCAAAAATGATTCTGTTGCGGCTTATGTTATTTCAATGGCGAAAGTCCCATCAGATGTGTTGGCGGTTAAATTACTGCTAAAAGAGAATGGGGCGTCAGTCCGCTTACCCGTCGCGCCACTATTCGAAACACTGGAAGATTTAAATAACGCAGAAAGTGTGATGACCAAGCTGTTAAGCATTGAGTGGTATCGCAACCTTATCGATGATCGCCAAATGGTGATGATTGGTTACTCGGATTCTGCTAAAGATGCAGGGGTAATGGCAGCTTCATGGGCGCAGTATCGCGCGCAAGATGCACTGATTAAATTGTGTGAGAAAGAAGGTGTCACACTGACATTATTCCATGGGCGTGGCGGCACAATTGGCCGCGGTGGTGCGCCTGCACATTCTGCATTACTTTCTCAACCGCCGGGTAGTTTAAAAGGAGGGTTGCGGGTAACCGAGCAAGGCGAGATGATCCGTTTTAAATTCGGTTTACCGCAAGTTACCATTAGCAGCCTTGCGTTATACGCCAGTGCTATATTAGAAGCGAACCTTTTACCGCCACCAGAGCCAAAAGATGAGTGGAAGTCCGTGATGGATTCGCTATCTGATGTGTCTTGTGCGATGTACCGTGATTATGTACGTGAACAACCGGATTTTGTGCCTTATTTCCGTGCCGCAACACCGGAGCTAGAGCTAGGTAAATTACCGCTTGGGTCGCGTCCTGCAAAACGCCGCCCAACTGGTGGTGTGGAAACTTTGCGTGCGATCCCATGGATTTTTGCATGGACGCAAAACCGCTTAATGTTACCCGCATGGTTAGGGGCAGGAGCGGCGCTAAAACATGTCATTGAGAAAGAAGGCAAACAAGCCATTCTTGATGAAATGTGGCAGCAGTGGCCATTCTTTAATACGCGTATTGCGATGTTAGAAATGGTTTATGCAAAAGCAGATTTATGGCTGGCGGAATATTACGACCACCGCTTGGTGGAAGAGCGCTTATGGCCATTAGGGCAAAAACTGCGTGACCAGTTATCTGAAGATATTAAAAGCGTGTTGGCGGTTTCAAAAGATGAAGCGCTAATGGCGGATTTACCTTGGATAGCGGAATCCATCGCATTACGTAATGTTTATACTGACCCATTAAATGTCTTACAAGCAGAGCTTTTACACCGCTCCCGCCAACAAGAGCAGCCCGACCCACGTGTCGAGCAAGCCTTGATGGTGACGATTGCTGGTGTGGCAGCAGGCATGCGTAATACGGGTTAGTTTGTTGATTTTTAAAGTACTTGAATAATATGAGGGCTACCAAATGGTAGCCCTCATTATTTTTACGGGTTATTACGAGTTGGATGAACTATCGTCTGGTTTATCATGATGAATTAAGTGATATGCAGAGCGGGCTCGAGGGTGAATAAAGAAATGGTTAGCTGGCGCATTATGCGTTTTGATATGCACCATAGAGACGTTGGTGGATTTTCCGGCTTTATTGTGGAATGCATAAATCACAAAAGGCAGCAGGAAGATAATCACAAAACTGACCGCGAGCAGCGTCACGTAAGTCGTATCATCTGCCCCGCCCGGCAATGAACTTGGCGGGAAGAATGACACCACAAATGCCAGAATTGAGATCACTAACCCAACAAACGCGATTAACAATTTAAAGCTTTTACCACCTGGAACGTTGAATGCCCGTTTTTTATCAGATTGTTTGCAGACTAAATGCATATAACCGAGGAACAGCATAAAGTAGCTACACAGATAAATAACAACGGTTAATGCCAGGGCTATCAGGAAGGACATATTCCCGCCACCACCCGTGTTAGTGAGGACAATAATCGCCACCGTGGTGATCAGTAATTGGGAAATCACTAGCGTGACTGGCACGCCATTTTTATTCACTTTGGCAAAGCTTTTCGGCAGAATTCCTTTTTGTGCAGCGACATACATCCCACGGGAAGGTCCCACAATCCAAGAGGCAATTTCCGCTAATACGCCGAGTAATAGCAACGCGGCAATAATCCGTACTGCCCACTCTAAAGTGGAATTAAAGTGGGTAACGAGAACCTCAAAGGTTTGTACCACACCAGCAGATAAATTAATTTCACTGTTTGGGATCACCGCTGCTACCGATAACCCACCAATTGAGCTTAAACAAATTGCCGCTATCATGAGTAAAAACATCGCTGCGGGGTAATCTCGACCGGGGTTTTTCATTTCATTAACGTGAGTTGCTGAAGCTTCAACACCCATATAGCTCAAAATAAAGGCGACAAATACCACGAGTGTGCCAATTTTGGTGAAATCAGGAATAAAGGTTTCAGTACTAATTTCAATGGCCAATGGAGAGCCGCTGGCTAAATAGCTGATCGCTAGAAAGACCAAAATTAGCGCTGGAAGCAAGATGCCTGCGAAAAAACCGACTTTCGCAATCGTGGCAGTATATTTAGTTCCGCCAAATTGGGTGAAAGCCAATACCCAGAGAATAACAAGTGCCCCTATCGTTTTAGTGATTGGGTCTGTATTCAGTTCTGGCCAATTCAAAATATAAGACAGTGCCCCTAATACGAAATACAGCATAGGAATAAAGCCAATCGCAATTTGTAAATAACCAAATGAAATAGCGGCAAATCCCCAACGTTCGCCTAATGTATTAGAAACCCATGCAAATACACCACCTTCCTCCCAACCTTCTACGGTTGCCATTTCTGCGGCACACAATGCGACAGGAATAAACCACAATAATCCTCCTAATAGCAGGAAAAATACGAGGCTAAAGCCAGATGTTGCAAATGTTGGATATTCATAAACGGCCATCACCATTGATGCAGTGATGGCAAAAAAGCCAAGTAGTGTCAGTTGCTTTGCGGCTGGAGCTGTCGTTGTTGCCATACGAGTTCTCCTCAAATCGATAAACAATCTGCCTTTTCAGGGCGGATCTCAGTAGGAGCCAAAGAACCTAAGGCTCTTTGGCTCGTTAACAACACAATCATGAATAAAAGAATTAACTGTGATTAAAGCCGCCGCCTTCTTCTTCTGTTAGCGGTTTATTGACAGGGTGCTTATCGAAATACTCTAAGGTGCGTTTGAAGTCATCAATGAGTAATGCGGCTAAATCTAAACTAACTCCATGACGCACTAGAATACGTTGAATAACAAGGTCTTCACGGTTTGCTGGCATGGAGTAAGCAGGAACTTGCCAGCCACGGCTACGCAGTTTGTCTGCGATGTCATAGAGGGAATATTTGCTGGTGGCGGTGCCTTCTTTCAGTTTCCATGCTAATGCAGGGATACCAGTTTGGCTATCACCATCAAAAATCATTTCAAATGGCCCTAATTTTTCAATTTCGCGGCTGAGGTATTGTGCAGTTGCATAGCAAGCGTTGTGGATTTTTGCATAGCCTTCGCGACCCAGTCTCAAGAAATTATAATATTGAGCAATGATTTGACCGCCAGGGCGAGAGAAATTCAGTGCGAATGTTGGCATATTACCGCCTAAATAATTCACATTAAAAATCAATTCTTCTGGAAGGTCTTTGGCTTCACGCCAAATAACCCAGCCAGCGCCTAATGGCGCCAAACCAAATTTATGGCCTGATGCATTAATGGATTTTACACGTGGTAAGCGGAAATCCCATTCTAAATCTGGTGCACAAAATGGAGCTAAGAAGCCGCCACTAGCACCATCCACATGGATAGGAATATCCAGTCCAGTTTCTTTTTGCAGTTTATCGAGCGCATCGTGTACAGCTTTTACGGGCTCATATTGGCAGGTAAATGTCACCCCAAGGGTCGGTACGACACCAATAGTATTTTCATCGACACGTTTGAGCACCTCTTCCGGTGTCATGATGAGGCGGTCACCTTCAAGAGGGATCTCTCGGAGTTCAACATCGAAATAACGAGCAAATTTGTGCCAACAGATTTGAACTGGGCCACAAATTAAATTAGGTTTATCGGTCGGTTTTCCTTTAGCGGCTTGTTTTTTGCGCCATTGCCATTTTAGCGCTAGCCCACCAAGCATTGCAGCCTCTGAGGACCCGATGGTTGAGCAACCAAGGGTATTTTCTGCATCCGGTGAATTCCATAAGTCCGCTAACATATGTACGCAGCGGTTTTCAATTTCTGCTGTTTGTGGATATTCGTCTTTATCTATCATGTTTTTGTCGATAGACAAATCCATCAAATCACGAATTTCATCATCCACCCATGTCTGGCAAAATGTTGCTAAGTTTTGGCGTGAATTCCCATCTAGCATTAATTCATCGCGTACTGCACTAAATACATTACGTGGTGCTTGTTCTTTCAATGGAAACTTGGTTTTTGGTAATGATTTGGATAATTCTAATGATGCGTAGACATCATCCATTCCACTGTGTTTTGAATTTAATGCATTATTACTCATGTTTTAATTCCTCAATGACCATGTGGTAATTAAATACTATTAATCTTGAGCTCAATATTAAATATACGCCGTCTTTTGAAAAATTCAAAAGTGTTCAAATAAAAAAGATAATTTAATGAAAAACGTCATAATTAGAAAGTAACAGTAGAGTGAATGATGGTTTATGGTTATTTTGGTTATAGATAATTTTTCCCAAGAGCTGATTGTGTTCATAAAATGATGCTAAAAACCACTCAATTTAACTAAATTATTACATTTTTATGGTTTTTATTTCTATGTATTTAGCTTTTTAGTTGTTTTTATTTGATTTTATATGGGCGAAAAATGTAGTGGAAATAAATGAATGTTCATAAAAAACTAATATTTCAATAATGTTAAGTTATGTAACTTTTATTTAAACCCTGATTTTCATAATGTTTAAAGTTAATTTATACCGTTAACCGTTAAATATAATTATTGTGGCCAAATGAATTTGAATATAAAGAAAATAATAGCATGAGTTATATTGTGGAAAAGTAGTTCGCGAATCTAATCAGTTTAGATATCACGTTAATATATTTACCTTAAAAACACTGGTTCTTTTTTAAACAAGAAATAACTAGTTCTAGCTATTTGATATTTTTTTCTGGGAAAATAGAAGATATGTATAAGAATAGAAGAAAATAGCAAAGGGATGAGACAAAATATTCGCCTCATCCGACTAAATTAAGGCCTAACTCCCAAAGTATGGCAGATAGCATAGGTGAGCTCAGAGCGGTTCAACGTGTAAAAATGAAAATCTTTCACGCCTTCACGGCTAAGAATTTTGACCATATCCATGGCGATTGATGCGCCGACAAGGTTACGGCTCTCAAGGTCGTCATCTAACCCTTCGTACATTTTACTCATCCATGCAGGAATGCGTACGTTAGTCAGTTTGGCAAAGCGCTCGAGTTGACGAAAGTTAGAGACGGGTAAAATCCCCGGCACGATTTCTACATCAATACCTGTCGCGACGCAGCGGTCACGAAAACGTAAATAGCTCTCAACATCAAAGAAAAACTGAGTGATTGCACGGTTAGCTCCCGCATCAATCTTCTTTTTTAAACTAATTAAATCGGCTTGAGCGCTTTTGGCTTCAGGGTGAACTTCAGGGTAGGCCGCAACAGAAATATCAAAATCCGCTTCACTTTTTAACAACTCAACTAGATCAACAGCATACATATCCGGTTTACGGCTGTTGTCAGGTAAATCACCACGCAATGCAACAATATGACGAATACCATTATTCCAATAGTCACGAGCAATGTCTTTCAGTTCATCAGGGCTTGCATCAATACACGTTAGGTGAGGGGCTGCAATTAAGCCCGTTTTATCTTTAATATCTTTGATGATGCTGTGCGTTCTGTCGCGTTCGCCGGAATTCGCACCATAAGTCACAGAGACAAATTGAGGTTTCAGGTTTTTGAGCCTATCAATAGATTTCCATAGTGTCTGCTCCATCTCTTCACTGCGAGGTGGGAAAAACTCAAATGAAACATTAATTTGGCCATCTAACTCAGCTAAGTTTTGATTTAGCGCTTCGCGCTGATTTGCGTGAAAAAAACTCATACCCTGTAACCTCGCAATTTGCAAACTAACTATTTTTTGTACGTTATTATATCCATTTGTGCGTCTATACGTTTAGACGTCCAAATAGAAATTACCAGATCGGTACCAATAGTCAATACTTAAATTAAATTATGACGCTGAGGTTTTTTCAAAGGCAACAGGAAAATAATTCATGATAAAAAACGCGCCCCTTTTCAGAGTCGCGTTCGAATTAATGGCTCGTCAGATTTACTCAGTGAAACAGAAGTGCTCAACCATTTGGCTAATTAATTGGCGAGTAGGTTCAATAAAACGCATATCGATAAATTCATCAGGCTGATGTGCTTGCTCAATAGAACCAGGGCCAAGAACCAACGTCGGGCAGAGCTCTTGGATAAACGGCGCTTCAGTACAGTAATTCACGGTATCCGCTTTTTGCCCCAACAACTGTTCAATTACTGCCACCATCTTGTGGTCCGTTGGGCATTCATAGCCAGGGATCGGCGGATGCATGGGCTCGATCGCCAAGCGACCTGGCCAACGGGCACTAACAGGCTCAAGAGCTTCATTGAGTAGTTCATCTAAGTCCTGCAAAGTCAGGCCGGGGAGTGGGCGAATGTCCATGTGTAATTCACAACAACCACAAATTCGGTTGGCTGCATCACCGCCATGAATATGACCAAAGTTCATCGTCGGGTAGGGAATGACAAATGCAGGGTTGTTAAATCGTTCTTTTAACGTATTTCGTAAGTCCATTAAATGGGAAATAGATTCATGCATTAACTCAATGGCATTGACCCCACGTTCTGGGTCACTAGAATGCCCCGATTGCCCAGTAATGCGGATAGCATTTGATATATGCCCTTTGTGTGCGCGAATCGGTTGTAATGACGTTGGTTCTCCAATAATCGCAAAATCCGGTCTTAGCGCTGTACTGGCTGCAAAATAACGTGCGCCAGCCATCGATGTTTCTTCATCCGCAGTGGCCAATATATGCAGTGGGCGTTTGAGCTGAGTTAAATCCATATCGCGTAACGCATCAACAATAAAAGCAAAAAAGCCTTTCATATCTGCGGTTCCGAGCCCATATAACTTGCCGTCATGCTCTGTTAGCTCAAACGGGTTTTTGCTCCAACGTCCATCATCAAAGGGCACGGTATCGGTATGGCCGCATAGCATCAGCCCACCATTTCCTTCACCAATAGATGCAAGCAAATTATATTTATCTCGCGTTTCCGGCACAGGTTGAATGTTGACCGAAAAACCTAACGTCTCCAGCCACCCACCGAGAAGTTCCACCAGGGCTTTATTGCTCTGGTCCAAATGAGAATCAGTCGCACTAATCGACGGAGTCGCAATTAATTGACGATAAATCTCAATAAATGCAGGTAATTTAATATTCACTGTTGACAGCCTTTATCCATAATAGTATCAATATTCATGCACTTTATTTGAATAAAAATACACATTAAACTGTTTGGGTCACGAGTACAAGGTAGAAAGCATATGTTGAACACACTCATTATCGGGGCCAGTGGCTATACTGGAGCAGAATTAGCCGCTTATTTGCAACGCCATCCTGAAGTTAATCTTCAAGGATTGATGGTATCGAAGCAAAGTGCGGATGCAAATAAACGTTTTTCTGATTTACATCCTCAGTATAAAGGCATCATAGACCTTCCCGTTCTGCCATTAACCGATGTCGCAGAAGCAGCGGAAGGTATTGATGTTGTTTTTCTTGCCACTGCACATGAAGTAAGCCACGACATAGCCCCTCAGTTTCTTGAAGCGGGCTGCGTTGTGTTCGACTTATCGGGTGCTTATCGTGTTCAAGATCCTGCGTTCTATACGCAATACTATGGCTTTGAACATACAAATACTGAATGGCTAATGCAAGCAGTTTACGGTTTAGCAGAATGGCAGGCCGATAAAATTCGTCAAGCGCAACTGATCGCAGTACCAGGGTGTTACCCAACGGTTTCCCAATTAGCACTTAAACCATTGATTGAAGGCAATTTGCTAGATGAAGCTATGTGGCCAGTGATTAATGCCACCAGCGGAGTCTCTGGAGCAGGCCGTAAAGCCTCGATGACCAACAGCTTTTGTGAAGTGAGTTTGCAACCTTATGGCATCTTTACTCATCGCCATCAGCCAGAAATTGCGACTCACTTGGGAAGAGAGGTTATTTTTACACCACATTTAGGCAATTTCTCTCGAGGCATCCTTGCAACGATTACGTGCAAAGTAAAAGCGGGTGTTTCGGCAGAAAAAATTACACAAACGTTTAAAGATGCTTATCAAAATAAACCGTTAGTGCGGCTATATGAAAAAGGCGTTCCTGCATTGAAATCGGTAGTTGGTACGCCGTTTTGTGATATTGGCTATGTATTGAAAGGTGAACACCTGATTTTAGTGGGTACAGAAGATAACCTACTCAAAGGTGCGGCAGCACAAGCCGTTCAGTGCATGAATATTCGTTTTGGTTTTGCTGAAACTCAGTCTTTATTTTAAGAAGGATTAACCCCATGCAACCCTTAGTGATTAAATTGGGCGGAGTGTTACTTGATAGCGTCGAGGCACTTGAAAAATTATTTACAGCGATTCAAACCTATCGGCAAGCACATCAACGTGAGTTGGTGATTGTACATGGCGGTGGCTGTTTAGTTGATGAATTGATGCAAAAACTGCAATTACCTGTCGTTAAAAAGCAAGGGTTACGAGTCACGCCAGCAGACCAAATCGATATCATTACAGGGGCATTAGCGGGTACGGCGAATAAAACATTACTGGCATGGGCAACGAAGTATCAACTTCCAGCCGTAGGGCTTTCTCTTGGTGATGGGCAAAGTGCCACAGTGACTCAATTAAACGAAGAATTAGGTCATGTCGGTGATGCCAAACCTGGCGATGCGAAATTATTGAAATTATTGTTGGGTGCAGGCTATTTACCCATTATCAGCTCTATAGGTATCACACCAGAAGGTGAGTTGATGAATGTAAATGCGGACCAAGCTGCAACCGCTATCGCCCAAGCCTTAAACGCAGATTTGGTTTTATTGTCTGACGTGAGCGGTATTTTGGATGGTAAAGGCCAAAAAATTGACGAAATGACGACGCAAAAAGCGCAAAAGCTCATTGAGCAGGGAATTATTACCGATGGAATGATTGTGAAGGTCAATGCGGCGTTAGACGCTGCGGCAGCCTTACAACGCTCTGTTGATATCGCAAGTTGGCGTCATGCAGAACAACTTCCCGAGCTGTTTAATGGAACAGCAATCGGAACACGGATCTTGGCATCATAAATGAGCCATGGAATAACTATATTAATTGAGCGGATAGGTACGTTATGAAAAAGGGCATTAAAAAGATTGTATTAGCATATTCAGGTGGCCTGGATACATCAGCAATTATTCCATGGCTAAAAGAAAACTATGATGATTGCGAAGTCGTGGCCTTCGTTGCGGATGTGGGGCAAGACCGTGAAGATTTAGTAGGCGTAGAGAAAAAAGCTCTACAATCAGGTGCATCCGAGTGCTATGTCGTCGATTTACGTGAAGAATTCATCAAAGAATATATTTACCCTGTATTGAAAACGGGGGCGCTATATGAAGGTAGCTATTTATTAGGTACGTCAATGGCTCGTCCAATCATTGCTAAAGCGCAAGTTGAAATTGCCTTAAAAGTGGGTGCAGATGCTGTTGCCCATGGCGCAACAGGTAAAGGTAATGACCAAGTGCGTTTCGAAAGCACCTATACGGCATTAGCACCACAGTTACAAGTGGTTGCACCATGGCGTGAGTGGGACTTACGTTCCCGTGAAGCGCTGCTCGATTATCTGAAAGAGCGTAATATTCCAACAACAGCTAGCCTTGAAAAAATCTACAGCCGTGATGAAAACGCATGGCACATTTCTACGGAAGGTGGTGTTTTAGAAAGCACATGGAATGCTGCAAACCAAGATTGTTGGGTATGGACTGTCGATCCGCAAGATGCACCAGATGAAGCTGAATTAGTTACCGTTGGTGTCAAACACGGTGAAGTCGTTTCGGTAAATGGTCAAGCATTGTCTCCACTTGGCTGTTTAGAAGCATTAAATACTTTAGGTGCAAAACATGGAGTGGGCCGTATTGATATCGTTGAAAACCGTTTAGTGGGTATGAAATCTCGTGGTTGCTATGAAACCCCGGGAGGCACCATTATGATGGCGGCATTACGTGGTATTGAACAACTGGTTCTTGACCGTGACAGCTACAAATGGCGTGAGCAACTCGGCTTAGAAATGTCATATGTGGTTTATGATGGCCGTTGGTTCGCACCACTACGTCACTCGCTGCAAGCAGCTGCTGAATCATTAGCACAAGATGTGACAGGGGAAGTTGTTCTGAAATTATATAAAGGGCAAGTGACTGCGATTCAGAAAAAAGCGGATAAGAGCCTGTATTCTGAGGAATTTGCCACATTTGGTGAAGATGAAGTTTATGACCACAGTCATGCAGGTGGGTTTATTCGTCTTTACTCACTGTCTTCACGTATCCGTGCGCTGAAAGAACAAAACAAAGCGAAATAAATCAAATAGTAGTCTCCCGGCAGCCAAGACTGCTGTCGGGGTTAAAAACTTATTTTATCAATCAGGTAGGGATTAGTTATGGCACTTTGGGGTGGACGTTTTAGTCAGCAAGCGGATCAACGGTTCAAACAGTTTAATGATTCATTGCGTTTCGATTATCGCTTGGCGCAACAAGATATTATCGGCTCAGTCGCATGGTCAAAATCACTAGTAACAGTTGGTGTATTGTCTGATAGCGAACAACAAACTTTAGAACAAGCGCTAAACTCCTTACTGAAAGAAGTGCAAGATAACCCTGAAATTATCCTGCAAAGTGACGCAGAAGATATTCATAGCTGGGTTGAAGGTAAGCTGATTGATAAAGTTGGTGATTTAGGGAAAAAATTACATACCGGTCGTAGCCGTAATGACCAAGTGGCAACAGATTTAAAACTGTGGTGTAAAGACCAAGTCGCATTGTTGCTTGAAGCGGTAACCGAATTACAAAAAGCGTTGGTCATCACCGCAGAAAATAACCAAGATGCAGTAATGCCCGGTTATACGCATTTACAACGTGCCCAACCGGTGACATTTGCCCACTGGTGTTTAGCCTATAGCGAAATGCTAGCGCGTGACGAAAGCCGTTTAAAAGATACCTTAAAACGTTTAGATGTCAGCCCATTAGGGTGTGGGGCATTAGCAGGAACGGCTTATGATATCGACCGTGAGCAGCTTGCCTCTTGGTTAGGTTTTTCTTCTGCAACGCGTAATAGCTTGGATACGGTATCAGACAGAGATCACGTTCTTGAATTATTATCGAACGCAAGTATCGGTATGGTTCATTTATCCCGCTTTGCTGAAGATTTAATTTTCTTTAATAGTGGAGAAGCTGGCTTTGTTGAGCTATCAGACAAAGTGACATCGGGTTCATCACTCATGCCGCAAAAGAAAAACCCTGATGCATTGGAATTGATCCGTGGAAAATGTGGGCGTGTCCAAGGTGCATTGACAGGTATGATGATGACCCTAAAAGGGCTCCCTCTTGCTTACAACAAAGATATGCAAGAAGACAAAGAAGGGCTATTTGATGCATTAGATACTTGGTTAGATTGCATGCACATGGCTGCGTTGGTTCTTGATGGTATTCAAATTCGTCGTAGTCGTTGTGAAGATGCCGCAAAGCAAGGTTATGCGAATGCAACCGAACTCGCTGATTATCTGGTTGCTAAAGGTGTTCCATTCCGTGAAGCGCATCATATTGTGGGTGAGGCCGTTGTTGCCGCAATTGGGCAAGGTAAAGCTTTAGAGGAAATGGCTTTAAGTGATTTGCAAAAATTCAGTAGCACTATTCAGTTGGATGTCTATGAAGTTTTATCACTACAATCTTGTTTAGATAAGCGGTTAGCAAAAGGCGGGGTATCTCAGAAACAAGTGGCAAATGCTATTGTAGAAGCAAAAAAACGATTAGAGCTGTGATCGGTTATAGAAGATAAAAATGGGGGGTAGCATGACTACCCCAATTCCCATAACGCGTTCGTTTTTAAATATATTTAATGGTTAACATTCTTAATTGCTTCTCCTCATTGATCCAATTGTATGAGTATTCATTTCGACCATCATTAATAACGTTCCAATCTTTTCCTTGAGTAATATTATTTAGCCCAATATTTGTCATTGTAGACTCAGTATTATTCAAGCAACTCAATTTAATATGTGTATCAGAGACAGCATTCGTACAAGTTGGGTGAACCACTGCGCCATTGAAGCTAATAGTGCCTGATTCTTGGCTTTGGTTCGCATAGGTATTGAATGTACTGAATACTAAAACTAATATTAAAGCTGTTGATGAACGATTAAATACTCTTTCTGTTATTGATTTTTGCATAATAGAGCCCTACAACTTAATTCGTTTTAAATCAGTTGTTTATGTAATTTGTTTTTAAAGTTGGGTTATTTTCTAATTAAGCGTGTTGCACGGATAATAATGCATATCCTTTTTCTTTATTAGTCCAATTGAATTGGTAAATACTCGTGCTTCCATTTAATTCTTTCCATTCTGGTGATTTTTTCTCTTTGGAAAAGTTAATTGGGCTAGATTCCATTTTGTTTTTTTCATTATTAAAACAATTCAAAGTTGTGTTGTTTTGATTAATGTCATAGGTACATGGTGGAGAAACAATCATAGCTTTAAAAGTAATGGTTGTTTGATTTCCTTCAGCTTGTACATTCGTAGTAAAGAATGATGTTGCAGCTAAAGCGAAAGTTAAAGTTAATACTGAAGTGATTTTTTTAATAGTCATAATGTTTGCTCCTAATTTCAAATTTCTGTAATTCGGTTTGTTTAAGTTTTCATATATCTTGCTATGGGAAGAATTATAAAATGAAAAACTCTAAAAAGGTGTAAATCTAAAAGCTAAAAATGTATTAAAATATAATGCTAAATGGCCTGCTTTAATATATCTCTAGGGTCATTTTTTAATGATTCACATTTATAATATTCCGTTAAGTTTGGTTTATTAGTGTTTAATGTTCTGTGTTTGCATCAAAACCTCCCTTTTGGGTGGTTTAATCTATTGTGGCGTTTTTTAAAACCGCCTTGAATATATTCATTTTTAGATATAAAAAATGGCTGTTATATTGAGATTTTTAATTTGTTTTTAAATACAAACTTACAAAGTTTAATTGAAAGTGAAAATGAATATGACAAAATGTTTCAGAAATAAGGCATTGTGATTTCTTTTTTAAACCTTTGGAGAGTAATGTTCTTTGTTTCCAAAATAATATTGGTTAATACCACCTTATTATTAATGAAAACGTTTCAGTATTGCTCTAAATTATGTTTTCGATACTTGAATTGGTATTTGATGCTTTTACTCTTCATTTTTATTACCTCATTCATATTGGTATTCATCAGTATTTTGAATTACCTATTTATGTTGTTATACCCCCTAGAGGATTTTTATTGGTATGTGCAGTTTTCAAACTTATGCTTGTATCACTGCTCATCATATACATGCATATCTTATATCGGCATGCTTGTGGTTTTCTGTAATAATTTTGTTTGCTATTTAGATCATTTATGGGGAAGGTAAAGCTGATAATAGTGTTCATAGTATTTAGCCCTCCGTATTATCATCATTGATGAGGATATTGCAGAAGTTAGGTGACTATATAAAACTATTAATTTGAATTGATGCTGTTCTATGCTTTTCTTTTCTTATAATAAATATAGGGTGTTATTTTGAGTTTATCCACAATAAAAGTGTGTGTAATTATGTGTAAGATTTTAAAGGACTTTATACATGACGTTATTTTCACTCATGAAATTATAAAACTAAAATAATAAATTAATGCAAATTTAAAAAAATTACTTCTTCTTTTTTTTAATCTTGTATCCATGTACTAGCTTGAAATGTTTTTGAGGTTGGTCAATTGGATTTTTACTTTAATATTGATCTTAAACAGAGTTTGCACTGATATTTAATACTGATTTAAGTATGATAAGTGAAGCTTAATGTTTTTCTGGTGTTGTGTTTTCTTTGTAAATAACAGGAGGGTAAATAATGACACATTTTGTTTCTAAATATTACGCTTTGTTTCATTTTATTGCGGGTTTTGTACAGAAAATGAGGTTTTCTCCCTATTTTTCAATTTATCAATAGATAAAACAAAACAATATCGATATAGTGATTGGTATTATCTATCTTTGGTTTGACAGAGAATTCACGAAAGGAAAAGAAATATGAATATTCGAGATTTAGAGTACCTTGTCGCACTCGCCGAACATAAACATTTTAGACGTGCCGCGGATTCTTGTCATGTTAGCCAACCTACTCTTAGTGGCCAAATTCGTAAATTAGAAGAAGAACTTGGCGTTATGTTGTTAGAAAGAACCAGCCGCAAAGTTCTTTTCACTCAACAAGGTTTATTATTGGTTGAACAAGCCCGTACTATTTTGCGTGAAATTAAAGTATTACAAGAAATGGCCGCCCTCCAAGGGGAAAGCATGTCGGGCCCATTACATATTGGTTTAATCCCAACGGTTGCGCCATATCTATTACCTCATATTATTCCGCAATTGCACCAAGCTCACCCGAAATTAGAAATCTATTTGCATGAAGCGCAAACTCAGCAATTATTGGCTCAGTTAGACAGCGGTAAATTAGATTGCGCTATTTTAGCGGAAGTTAAAGAAACGGAACCTTTTATTGTTGTTCCGTTATTCGAAGAACCGATGAAACTGGCTATTTATGAGAGTCACCCATGGCATGATCGTGATACGATTGAAATGAGTGAGTTGTCAGGTGAAAAGCTATTAATGTTAGAAGATGGCCACTGTTTACGTGACCAAGCGATGGGCTTCTGCTTCCAAGCGGGCGCGAAAGAAGACACACACTTCAGGGCAACGAGCTTAGAAACGTTAAGAAATATGGTGGCTGCAGGGAGTGGAATTACACTTTTACCTGATTTATCGGTACCAAATGAAGTTTGTCGTGATGGGGTATGTTATTTAAATTGTATTGAGCCTGAGCCGAAACGTACAATTGTATTAGTTTATCGCCCGGGTTCACCGTTACGTGGGCGCTATGAACAATTAGCTGAGACCATCTATAACTCAATGGATAACTATTATAAAAATAGAGTTTAAGGTTAAGCCGCCAATATTATTTTTTAATTGATGATGGTTGCCAGGTTATTGGCAACCATAAATCACAAAATAATTAAAATAGTCGATTTAAACCATTTAAAGCCGCAACACGGAAAGCTTCCGCCATTGTTGGGTAATTGAAGGTTGTATTCACGAAATATTCTATAGTATTACCTTCACCTTTTTGTTCCATGATAGCTTGGCCGATATGGATAATTTCAGCCGCTCTTTCACCAAAACAGTGAATACCTAGTATCTGTAATGTTTCTCTATGGAATAATATTTTCAAACTACCGACATTCATACCTGCGATTTGTGCACGTGCTAAATGTTTAAATTGTGCCCGACCGACTTCATAAGGCACTTTCATTGCGGTCAATTCTTGCTCTGTTTTACCAACTGAACTAATTTCAGGAATGGTATAAATCCCTGTTGGAATATCTTCTACTAAATGAGCATCACCTAAACTACCACCAATGGCTCGGGCCGCAATTCGTCCTTGGTCGTAGGCCGCAGAGGCTAAGCTTGGGTAGCCGATGACATCACCAACAGCATAGATATGTTCATTAGTGGTGCGATATGCTTTATTGACTTTAACTAAACCGCGGCCATCAGCCTCAATCCCGACATTAGCGAGACCTAAGCTATCCGTGTTACCCGTTCTACCATTCGCATACAGTAAACAGTCTGCTTTGACTTTTTTACCCGACTTCAGGTGAACAATAACACCGTCTTCGACCCCTTCGATTTTTTCATATTCTTCATTATGGCGAATAACAACGCCACTATTCCAAAAATGATACGACAAGGCATCTGACATTTCTTGGTCAAGAAAGGCCAATAGATGATCGCGGGTATTGATTAAATCAACTTTAACCCCTAATCCACGAAATATAGAGGCGTATTCACAGCCTATCACTCCGGCACCATAAATAATCACATGGCGAGGTTCGTGAGTTAGGTTGAGGATCGTATCACTGTTATAAATTCGAGAATGATTGAAATCAACATCGGACGGACAGTATGGACGAGAACCTGTGGCAATCACGATTTTATCCGCACTTAAAACGTCACAACTACCATCTGCGTAACGGACACTGATATGTTGCTCATCGATAAAGGTGGCTTCACCCGAAAACATTTGGCAACCATTACGCTCATAAAAACCTTGGCGCATGCGTGTTTGTTGGCTAATTACCGTTTCAGCATGACGAAGAATTTCAGAGAAAGAGGAGCTTAAGCTACGGGAGTTATCACTATAAAGAGGGTTTTGGTTGAATTCGATAATACGGCTAACAGCATGACGGAGGGCTTTTGAGGGAATGGTTCCCCAGTGGGTACAGCCTCCGCCGACATTATTATAACGTTCTATAACAGCAACGTTTTTTCCTTGTTTCACTAGCCCCATGGCGGCGCCTTCACCACCAGGACCGGAACCAATGACTATTGCATCAAAATGGGTAAGTTGCATGAGGTAAGACCTGCTCTAAAACAAAATGACAACAAGATGTTATCATTAGTTGGTTATTTCACCTAATTTCCTCGTCGTTTTTCAAATTGATACAGCATTGGCTACACTCGCTTACCCTAGTCACATATTTATGCATGCTCCCAAGGATTTGCTGACGTATTGTTTAATAAAAGGTTGGTAGTATATCAGTGTTAAAAAACTAATTGAAAAAGGCTAAGTTAAATTCTGAAAATGAGTAAATTGTAGTGATAGTCGCTTTTTCTCCAAAACAGTTTAACTATTTTCAGGTATGCTAGGCGAAGAGTAAGGCTTATTACATTTACCTTTCATGATAAGAAACTAGGATCACCGTGAGTAACACAATTGGCGTTAGAGCAAAACAAAAAGAAAAAACTCGGCGTTCACTCGTCGAAGCCGCATTTAGCCAATTAAGCGCTGAACGGAGTTTTACTAGCCTTAGTTTGCGAGAAGTTGCGCGTGAAGCTGGGATTGCACCGACTTCATTTTACCGTCATTTCAAGGATGTTGATGAACTCGGGCTGACGATGGTCGACGAAAGCGGCTTGATGTTACGCCAGCTAATGCGCCAAGCAAGGCAGCGTATTGCAAAAGGCGGGAGTGTGATCCGTACATCAGTCTCAACTTTTATGGAGTTTATTGGTAATAACCCTAACGCCTTTAGGTTATTATTGCGGGAGCGTTCAGGAACATCTGCTGAGTTTCGTGCGGCAGTCGCTCGGGAAATTCAGCATTTTATTGCGGAATTGGCTGATTATCTTGAACTTGAAAGCCGTATGCCTCGCCATTTTACTGAAATGCAAGCAGAGGCCATGGTAACGATTGTCTTTAGCGCAGGTGCAGAGGCGCTAGATATTGATGAAGAAAAACGCAGAAATCTCGAAGAACGGCTGGTATTACAGTTAAGAATGATAGCGAAAGGCGCCTATTACTGGTACCGCCGGGAACAGGAAAAACAAAATCAAACTGACCCAGACCTGACTAAATAATAAGGAGAATCAATGACGGATCAAAAAAGTTATGAAAGAAGCACATTATTGCTAGCCTTTGTGATTGGCCTTGCAACCCATGGAACCTTTTCAACGCTGTTTAACTCGCTGGTCGATTTTTCATTTTTCCCAATTTTAACCCTGATATTGGCAGTGTATTGTTTACATCAGCGCTATTTGCATCAAGCGATGCCTATGGGGCTGCCAAAATTTGTTGCAGGTAGTTTTTTTATTGGGCTTTTTGGCTATGCCGCGATTTTACGTGTGCAAAATCCTGAAATAGGCTCTAATTTTATTCCCGCAACATTTATTGTCATTATCGCATTGTGGATGTACTCAAGCTGGAAAGCACGTAAGAAAGAAAAAGCGGAGCTAGCACTTGAACAAGAAGTTGAAAATTAAGTTTATACGATTTTTCTAATAGTAAGGCGCCGCAGTTCACATCACTGCGGCGTTTTTGTTTTTTAGTAAATTAATAGCGGCTCAGTAATACCCCACTTTCCATATGGTGGGTATAAGGGAACTGGTCGAATAAGGCTAATTTCTCTATTTTATGGGTTTTAGTCAGCTCAGCTAAGTTATCGCATAGCGTTTCTGGGTTACATGAAATATATAGGATATGCTCATAACCCTGAACTAGTTTCACTGTTTCTGCATCTAAACCACTGCGAGGCGGGTCAACGAATATAGTATTGCATTGGTAATCGGCTAAAGAAATACCTTCCAAGCGCCTAAATTCACGGGCACCTTGCATGGCTTGGGTAAAATCCTCTGCGGACATACGAATAATTTGTACATTTTCAATATTATTGGCTTCGATATTATATTGAGCAGCGGCCACTGAGGGCTTTGCAATTTCAGTGGCTAATACGCGTTCGAAGTTTTGCGCTAATGCTAAAGAGAAATTTCCATTTCCGCAGTACAGTTCCAATAAATCACCCGTCGAATTCTGCGTTGCCCCAATTGCCCACTCCAACATTTTGATATTGACCTGTGCATTAGGCTGCGTGAAGCTATTTTCAACTTGTCGATAAACCATATTCTTACCCATAACAGGTAAGACTTCATCGACATAATCATTATCTAACATGATTTTTGTTTTTGACGCTCGGCCAATCAATTGCACATCAAAGCCTTGTTCAACTAAAGCGGCTTTTAACACTTTTGCTTCTGCCATCCATTCTTCACCTAATTTTTTATGGTAAAGCAGCGAAACAATCAGCTTATTACTTAGTGTTGATAAATAGTCAATTTGAAATAATTTATGACGCAGTAATTCATTTTGCTTAATTAACGGCAATAACGCCGCCATCATGTCATTGATCAATTGGCTGGCAACAGGAAACTGGTCAATACGAATACGCTCTTTCGTTTCTTTATTGAACATAATATGAAACAGGTCATCACCTTCATGCCAAATACGAAATTCAGCACGCATCCGATAATGGGATGTTGGAGATGAAAATATTTCAGGTTCAGGGGCGTTAAAAGGAGCCATCATCGCCTTTAAACGATCCGTTTTTTCTACGAGTTGTTGTTCGTAGTCTTCAGTATGCAAGGTGTTTGGCATGTTTGGCTCCATAAAGCAGTAATAAATTCGTATCAGGAGCGAAATTGTAGGGAATGCGGCGAAGATGTCCAGTTTTCATTATCCATCCGTAGACACTTATAACTATTCAACTTACGATAATAGACTGTGGTTTAGGGAATTTGGTGTGAATCCAAGACTGACGCGCAACGGTAAAAGTCCGATACCTGCCACGCATCCAATCGCTTCGTTGAATATTCGCGCGGATCTTATATTCAACCTCGCGGAATGTTAATTAAATTGATTTTCCGAGTGTAACCATAATGAATAATAAAAAGTCGCTGCCGCTATCGGCCGCTGCGCTGGCAGTACTGTGCGCTACTTCTTCTTTGGCAAGTGCAAATGACAAAACTGACCAAGTGGTTGTGTCAGCTAATCGTTTCGAACAACCTATTTCTTCTATATTAGCGCCAGTGACGGTGGTCACTCGTGAAGATATCGACCATTGGCAATCCAATACCGTAATAGATGTATTAAGGCGCTTGCCGGGGGTGGATATTGCTCAAAATGGGGGGATGGGGCAACAAAGCTCTCTTTTTATTAGGGGAACAGAATCTCGTCATGTTTTAGTTCTAATTGATGGCGTTCGTTTGAATCAGGCGGGCATTTCAGGTTCATCTGATATGAGCCAAATCCCAATTTCTCTGGTACAGCGCATTGAGTATATTCGCGGCGCACGCTCAGCGGTTTATGGTTCTGATGCTGTTGGTGGTGTGGTGAATATTATTACTCGTCGTGATAACGATGGCACTACTTTAAATGCAGGTATTGGCTCACACAGTTATCAAAACTATAACGGTTCGACTCAGCAAAAAATTGGTGAGAATACAACGGTAACGGCAGCGGGTGCTTATACTCATACAAAAGGGTTTGATGTTGAAGCCAGAGGAAATACAGGCGGGGGCCCTCAACCTGATAAAGATGGTTTTTTGAATAAAACATTATGGTTAGGTGTTGAGCATCAATTCTCTTCCGCTCTTTCTGCTTATGCACGCGCTTATGGTTATGACAATCGTACGAGTTATGACGGTACGCCAGCAGACACTCGTAAGCTATACAGCAGAACATATGAGTCTGGGTTGAAATATGCGAATGGTAAGTACTCTACAAGTTTGCTTGGGAGCTATAGCCATATGAAAGATTACAACTACAACTATCACAATGGGCGGTATGGTAGCGGTTCTGTAATTGATGAATCAGACCAATACAACTTTCAATGGGGTAATAGCTATAGATTAGAAAAAGGAAATATCAGTGCTGGGGTTGATTATCAACGTCAAAGCATTGAGCCCGGTGGTTATACGATGACAAGTAAAAAAGAAACCGTCAATAACACAGGTATTTATCTTACAGGACAATATGCACTCATCGACTCTGTCAATGCGGAAGGGGCAGTACGTTCAGATCACCATTCTGAATTTAACTGGCACACGACATGGCAATCAGGTTTAAGCTGGGAATTTTATGATGGATATAAGTTAATCGGCTCTTATGCTACAGCGTATAAAGCCCCTAACTTAGGTCAGCTTTATACGGATAATGTTGCTTGGAACATCAAAGGAAATCCAAATTTAAAACCAGAAGAAAGTAAGCAGTGGGAAATTGGTTTAGAAGGCGAAACAGGGTTATTGTTTTGGCAATTAACTGGGTATGAAAACGAGATAACTAATCTGATTGATTTCACTTCGGATCCAGTGACGCAAACTAGTTCTTATAACAATATTGGCAAGGCAAAGATTAAAGGAGTCGAGTGGAATGGTGAATTACAAACAGGCCTATTTAGCCATCAACTCACGTTACAGTATCTAGACCCAAGAAATGAAAAAACAAATAAAGTGCTTAATCGTAGAGCAAAACAACAAGTCAAATACCAGCTAGATTGGAACATTGCTGCTGTAGATATGGGGTTGACTTACCAATATATAGGCAGTCGTTATGATACCAATGAAACTTATCAACGCACTAAAGTCGGCGGCGTTAGCATCTGGGATCTCACCGCTGCATATCCAATCACTTCACATCTCACAATTCGTGGTAAAATAGCTAATATGTTCGATAAAGACTATGAGACCGCGTATGGTTATCGCACCGCTGGAAGAGAATATTTCCTTACAGGAAGCTACAACTTCTGATAACAACCTATCTGTTCGCCCGACCATTCTAGTGTTTGACTCTGGAGTGGGCGGGTTATCTGTTTATCGTGAAGTCAAAAAAATGATCCCGAATGCTCACTATATCTATGCATTCGACAATGAAGCCTTCCCTTATGGTGAAAAAAGCGAAGAGTTCATTATTGATAGGGTCTATCGAATCGTAAATGCAATTGCTGCAAAGCATCCTTTAACCATTGCAATTATTGCGTGCAATACCGCAAGTACGGTCAGCCTTCCTAATTTGAGAGCACATTTTACGTTCCCAGTTGTTGGGGTTGTTCCAGCCATTAAACCCGCAACCAAGTTAACGCGTAATGGCGTGGTTGGTTTATTGGCGACGAAAGGCACTGTAAACCGCGAATACACCAAAGAGCTGATCGAACGTTTTGCTACAGACTGCAAAGTGATTTCCCTCGGTTCTGCGGAACTAGTTCAACTTGCAGAAAGAAAGTTACATGGGGAAACCTTACCGTTAGATGAAGTCGCCCAAACGGTCAGGCCATGGATTCGAATGCCAGAGCCGCCCGATACCGTTATTTTGGGTTGCACGCATTTTCCTCTATTAATAGAAGAACTCGAAAAAGTGCTGCCAAATGGAACTCGATTCATTGATTCAGGTTCTGCAATCGCCAGAAGAACCGTTTGGCTCATTAATAATCAAGAAGAAATCGCCAATTCAGAGGAAGAAAATTTCGCATATTGCTTATTAATGGATGACAACGCAAAAGGATTACAGCCTGTTCTCGAAGCAGAAGGGTTCAAAACGCTGGAAAAACTAGCTATCTAAGTTAAATTTGATGGAAAACTGAGCGAACGAAAAAAAATATG